>DAIDKC010000299.1 GCA_027451045.1 Holophagaceae bacterium
CGGAGCTCGATTTTCTCGAAAACGGACACCGACAGGATCTGTAGCAACTGGTAGAGCGAGGCGTCGAGGTGCAGTTCCTTCTTCACGATGGCAATCAGGGCGTAGGTGGCCACGGCGATCCAGATCTGGGTCTTCACGGCGTTCTCGCTGGTGCCCATGAAGCGCTTGATGCGCAGGTGCTGCTTGATCCATTTGAAAAAGAGCTCGACCTGCCAGCGCTGCTTGTAGAGCGCAGCAATCGTCAGGGCTGGCAGGGCGGTATTGTTCGTGAGGAACACCAGCGTGTGGCTCGTCTCGGCGTCCTTGTAGCGGATGCGCCGGATGAGTTCGGGATAGTGCCGGGATGCGTAGAAGCCGTTGAGGGCCACCCGCTGATCGCAGATGACACCCCGTTCCCGATCTGCGGGCATCGAGCACACACGACGGGCATCCATGCCGCGCTTGGCGCGGGTGACATAGAACGCGCCTTGCTGATGGATGCCGAACAACCGTTGGAAATCCAGATAGCCGCGATCCATCACATAGAAGGCTCCGGCCTCGATGTGCAGCAGGTCCAGAGCACGGACATCGTGCATCTTCCCGTCGCTGATGTGGATGAACGCCGGGATGGAGCCCCTGAGATCCAGCAGCGTGTGCAGCTTGATGGCGGCCTTGGCCTTTCGGAAGGGTGCCCAATCGAACAGCGAAAGGCACAGATCGATGGTGGTCGAATCGAGGGCATAGACGGTGCCGTCGAAGTCGAGGCCGAGATCCTCGCCGCAGTAGAGCTTGCGGGCCCGACGGATGAGCACTTCGGCCACCTCCGCCCAGATGCGCCAGTCGCGATTCTCGTTGGCATCGGCCAAGGTCGAGCGCCGCACCAATTGGCGAAATCCCATCGCATACAGCCGAGAGGGATTCGCTGCCAGGCAGGCTTCGATGTCCCGCAGACTCTCCCGCCAGGTCAACTGGGCGAACGCCATGGCCCGGAACTGCTCGGCGCAGGTGAAACTCCGAACCCGCGTGTCGCCGCCGTATCGCGCCACGATGCGCCCGAAGCCAGTCCATGGCATGAGGTCCATCACCTGCGTGAACATCGTCTTCCCGGAATTCATGGCGCCGCTCCCTGGGGTCCAACCCCAGCAAAGCACCCGAAATTCCGTTCCCGTCGTTCAAATCGCCACCAAGGAATATTGACTGGAAATGCTTGTGGTATAATGACCTATAAACTTGACCATCACGCTCAACCGGACACTAGTGTGATGAACTAAATACTTAACCCTACTCGTTCCCGCCCATCCTCCTCGGCATCTTGATCACGCCAGCCCCGCCGCCTCCCGGCTGAGGCAGGACAGGGCCGCCAGGTCCTGGTCGCCGCGGCCCCGGGCGGCGGCGGAGAGGAGGCGGTCCCGCAGCTGGCTGCCGAGGGGCAGGGGCGCCTGGTAGGCCTCGGCGGCGCGCAGGGCCAGGCTGACATCCTTGAGGGCCAGGCGGAGGGCGAAGCCGGCAGGCTCGAATGCCCCCCGGACCACGGCGCTGCCGTAGGCCTCGACCAGCGGCGACTTGAGCAGGGCCGTATTCAGCACCTTCAGCGTGGTGTCCGGGGGGATGCCTGCCTTCTCGCCGAAGGCGAAGGCCTCGCCCAGGGCCTCCACCACCGTGGCCAGGAGGGTGTTGCCCGCCAGCTTGAGGGCGTGGGCTGCCGGGGCCCGGTCCCCCAGCAGGAAGGTCCCCTGGCCGAAGCGCTCGAAGAGGGGGGTGCATCGTGCAACCGGTTCGTCAGGACCCGCCGCGACGATCCAGAGCTGCCCCGCCTGGGCCGCCGGAGGGCGGCCGAAGACCGGAGCGGCCACGTATCCCTGGCCCGCCGCCGCATGGGCCTCGGCCAGGCGGGCGGAGGTGGCCACGCCGATGGTGCTCATGGCCACATGGACCGCGCCAGGCGCCAGGGCCTCCAGGAGGCCCCCGGGCCCGAAGGCCAGGCTCTCCTCGGCGGCGTCGTCCGCCACCATCGTCACCACCACCTCCGCCCCGGTGGCGGCCTCGGCGGGGGAACGGACCACCCGGGCCCCCAGGGCCTCGAAGGGGTCGGCTTTGGATCCGTCGCGGTTGAACACCGCCAGGTCGCAGGTCCCCGCCAGCCGGCCGGCCATGGGCGTACCCATCCTCCCCAGGCCCAGGAACGCGATCCGCATGCTCCCCTCCTCCCGCAGGCCGCCCGGCGGCGCTCCATCATAGAGCGGTGACGAGGTTCAGAGGCGGCTCGGGGGGATGCCGTCTCCCCGGCGTTCCTCCAGCAGGGCCGCCAGGATGACTGCCGCGGCGGCCGCATCCAGCATCAGCTTGCGGCGCTCCGGCTTAACGCCCCGCTCCCGCAGCAGGCGCTCGGCCTCGGCGCTGGTGAGGTGCTCGTCCGCGAAGCGGAGGGGCAGTCCCGTCCGGGCCGCCAGGGCCTCTCCGAAGGCGCGGGCCGCAGGAGCGGTGGCGCTCTCGGCCCCGTCCTTGTGGCGCGGCAGCCCCACGCAGAGGGCCTGGACGCCCTCCTCCCGACAGAGGCGCGCCAACCGGTCGAGCGTGCGCTCCCCTTCCATGGGCCAGACCTCGAAGGGCGAGGCGAGGATCTCCAGCTCGTCCGAGAAGGCGAGTCCCAGCTTCTTCGTGCCGTGGTCGAGGGCGAGCCAGCGCATGGTGCCATGCTACCGGGATGGCCCCGCGGACCCTCACCTTCGCCACCACCCTGGGCCGGCTCCGGCTGGCCTGGACGGCGACGGGCATCTGCGGCCTCGGGTTCGTGGATCTGTGGGACCGCCGGGAAACCCCGGAAGCTCCGGCCTGGATCCACGACGCGGTGCATCGCCTCATGGCCCACCTCGCCGGATCGCCCCAGGAGCTCCGCAGCATTCCCGTGGACCTCTCCGCCCTGACGCCTTTCCGCCGCCGGGTGGCCGAGGTGCTGCGGACCACCGAACCGGGGGAGCGGCTCAGCTATGGGGATGTGGCCCGGCTGGCGGGCCGCCCCGGCGCCGCCCGGGCCGTGGGCCAGGCCGTGAAGTCCAACCCCACCCTCATCCTCGTGCCCTGCCACCGGGTGGTGGGGGCCCAGGACGAAGGGGGCTGGAGCGCCTTCGGTTCGCCGGCCGTGAAGGCCCGGCTGCTCGAGCTGGAGCGGCCCCATACTGGAACCGATGTCGCGCCCCCTGCCCGATGAGCTGCTGAAGGTCCCCCACCGGCGGGACGTGCCCTTCGCGCGGCTGACGACCCTGGGCGTGGGCGGCCTCTGCCGCTGGCTCTTCGAGCCCACCACGGAGGCCGAGGCCCAGGCCTTCGTCCGCGCCTGCGCCCGGGAGGGGCTCCCCTACCGCGTGCTGGGGGGCGGCTCCAACCTCGTGGTGCTGGACGACATCGAGGTTCCGGTGCTGCGCCTGGCCCTGCCGAAGGAGCTCCACCGCGACGGAACGAGCCTGACCGCTCCCGCCAGCCACGGGCATATCGCCCTCGCGGAGGCCGCGGCCGCCGCGGGTCTCTCCGGCCTGGAGTTCGCCGGAGGCATCCCCGGCAGCCTGGGCGGGGCCATCCGCATGAACGCCGGGGCCCACGGCTGCGAATGGGTGGAGGTGCTGGAGCGCTTCCGCTTCCTCACGCCCGAAGGGGACCTGGTGGACAAGGCGCCGGACCCGGGCGAGTTCGGCTACCGCCGGAGCTTCCTGGGCGGCGGACGGATCGTCCTCTCCGCCAGCGCCCGCCTGGCGGAAGGCGATCCCGGCGCCATCCGGGCCCGGATGGCGGGGTTCCGGGACCGGCGGAGCGCCAGTCAGCCCCTGGCCGTGCGCAATGCCGGCTGCATCTTCAAGAACCCCCCCGGCCAGAGCGCGGGCCGCCTCATCGAACAGGCGGGACTCAAGGGCCTGCGGATCGGGGATGCCGAGGTCAGCCCCCGCCATGGCAACTTCCTGGTGAACCACGGCCATGCCACCGCAGCCGAGTTCGCGGAGCTGATGGAACGGGTCCGGGCGGGCGTCCGGGCGGCCCACGGCCTCCTGCTGGAACCGGAGGTGGAGATCTGGCAGGATGGCACCCCGCCGGCCGCCGGTGGCCGATAGCTGATAGCGTCTCCCCATGCCCATGCCTCCCCGCACCCGCCCGAGGCGGCCCTGGTACCCCTGGGCCCGGGCGGGCCTCGTGCTGGTGCTGCTGGGGGGCGCCGGATGGGGCCTGCTGGAGCTGGGCACCCGCTACCTCGGCCTCCAGAAGCTTGTCATCGAGCAGATCAACGTCACCGGCTGCCGGGGCCAACGGCAGGCCGAGATCCAGCGGCTGGCCGAGAAGCTGGTGCTCCACAAGCCCCTGTTCTGGTTCGATGCGGAAGGCCTCCGGAACCGGATCGAGGCCCTGCGCTGGGTCCGGGCCCTCCAGATCCGGAAGGACCCCCCCGACCGCCTGAGTCTGGTGGTGGAGGAGCGCCAACCGGTGCTGTGGCTGGTGCGCCCCGACGGCGTCTTCCTCGTCTCCGACGACGGCTACCTGCTGGACCGCGTCAACGCCTCGAATCTAAATCCCATTCCCGTCGTGGTAGATCCCGCCAGCCAGACCGACCAGAACCTGGTTCGCCTGATCAACGCAGCCCGAGCCCTCAAGGAAAAACAGCCCGAATTTTATGCGCGTCTCAACGAGCTCCGCTGGACGGACAAGGGCCCTGTGGCTTTCATGGAAGGTCTACCGGCTCCGATCTATCTTGCCAAGGAAGATGTGACGAAAAACGTTCCCAATTTCCAGGGACTGTTCGTTGACCGCCTGGCCAAGCGCCCCGACCTCGACCAGCTCCGCTACATTGACCTGCGGTGGGACGACGAGGTGGCGGTCGGGGAGCCCGAGGCCTCCCAGCCCCCCACCCAGACCAGCGGTTCCAACTGAGATCCGCGGACCCCGGAAAAATCGTCTCTGGGATGCATGCAAGGCTCGAATGCGGGCCGGAAGTGGTGTAAACCTGGATCCAAGGAAAAGGACCTCCATGCCTCAGCGTGCCGTTCTCCTCGGGCTCGACCTCGGTGCAAGCAAAGTGGTGGCGGTGGTGGCCGTCCAGGAGGAGGACGGGAGCCTTGAGGTCACCGGCACCGGGCAGGCCTCTCCCGAGGGGGGCATCACCCAGGGCCAGGTCACGGACATGGAACTCGCCACCCGCGCCATCACGCGGGCGGTCGAGGACGCCATGAACACCGCCGGCCAGACCAAGGTGGACGGCATCCGAGTGGCCGTGGACGGGGTCCAGTTCAAGGGCGAGAACCTCCGCGACTCCATCACCATCTCCTCGACCGACAAGATCATCACCGCCGCGGACCGGGACCGCGTGCTGGAGCAGGCCACCAACGGCTGCAAGCTGGCCAAGGAAGAGCTGGTCCTCCACCGCATCCCGCAGATGTTCCACATCAAGGGCCAGCGGGACATCAGGAACCCCGTGGCCATGTTCGGGGAGACGCTGGAGGCCGAGGTCCGCATCATCGTGGCGCCGAGCCCTGTGATCATGAACATCAACCTCGCCCTGAAGAATGCGGGCCTCCAGGGCGCCGAGCTGATGTACGCGCCGCTGGCCAGCGCCGAGGCGGTGCTGACCCGGGAGGATCGCGAGAACGGCGCGGTGGTGGTGGACATCGGCGAGCACCTCACCCACATGGGGGTCTTCCTCCACGGCAGCCTCTTCCATTCGGCGATGATCCCCATCGGGGGCATGCACTTCACCCGCGACCTGGAGATCACCAAGCACCTGGGGGGCATCGCCTCCGCCGAGCGCATCAAGATCCGCTACGGCACCGTGCTGCCGGCCCACCTCCCCGCCGAGGAGTCCATCGAGCTGGAGGAGGAGGGGCGCCTCGTGCCGCGCCGGGAGATCGCGGAAGTGCTCCAGGCGCGGGCCTCGGAACTGCTGAACCTGGTGCTGGCCGAAATGGGGCGCACCGGCCTCGTCCACGAGATCCACGGCGGCGTCCACCTCGTGGGCGGCGGCGCGCTCCTCACGCACCTGCCCATCCTGGCCCAGACCATCCTGGGCCGTCCCCGGGTGGTGCTGGGGCGCATCCAGGGCGTGAAGGGCCTGCCCCAGGCCACGGGCAACCCCTATTTCGTCAATGCCCTGGGCGCCGTGAAGGCCCTCGCCCGGGAGCAGGCCGAGACCCGCGGCAAGCCCGAGCGCCGCAGGAAACTGATGGACATGTTCAAGAAGCTGAGCTGAGCCTGATGTCCGGAGCCTCCATGCACGAGACCCCCTTCCTTCCCTGCCCCCACAGCCTGCCCGGCGCCAACATCAAGGTGGTCGGCGTGGGGGGCGCCGGCTGCAACGCCGTGAACCGCATGATTGACAGCGGCGTCACCGGCGTCCAGTTCATCGCCATGAACACGGACCAGCAGAGCCTCGCCCACAGCAAGGCCCACCTGAAGATCCCGCTGGGACCCCAGAGCAGCCGGGGCCTGGGGGCCGGCGGCAATGCCGACCGCGGCGCCGTGGCCGCAGAGGAGAGCCGCGAGGATGTGCTCGCCGCCCTCACCGGGGCCGACATGATCTTCATCACCGCCGGCATGGGCGGAGGCACCGGGACCGGCGCGGCCCCGGTGCTCGCCAGCTACGCCCGGGAGCTCGGGGCCCTCACCGTGGCCGTGGTGCTCACCCCCTTCGCCTACGAGGGCCGCCGCAAGGGGGATCTCGCCCTCACGGGGCTGTCCAACCTGCGCGGCACCGCGGACACCGTCATCGTCGTGAGCAACGAGCGCCTCAAGGCGGTCTGCGACGCCAAGGTCACCATGAAGGACGCCTTCCGCGCCGCCGATGACGTGCTGATCCAGGGCGTGCGCGGGATCGCGGACCTCATCCTCCGGCCCGGCATCATCAACGGCGACTTCGCCGACGTGGAGGCGGTGCTGCGGGACGGGGGCGAGGCCCTCATCGGCACGGGCCACGGCCGCGGGGAGGACGCGGTCATGGACGCCGTTCGCCGCGCCCTGGCCTGCCCGCTCCTCGAGCGCGCCCAGACCGGCGCCGCCGCCAACGTCATGGTCTCCATCACGGCGGACTGGGAACGCCTCAGCCTCGCGGAGGTCGAGACGGCCATGAACTACCTCCAGGAGCACTACAGCGACCGGCCCGACATCAAGCGCTGCATGGTCGAGGGGGAGGGCATGGAGGACCGGGTGGTGGTCACCGTGCTGGCCAGCGGGTTCGACCAGGAGGCCCAGCTCATGGAGGGGCGGCGCAACAGCCTGCACCTGGATGCCCCCGGCCCCGAGATGGCTGCCGCGGAACCGCAGGTTCCGGTCCAGGCCCCCAGCGGCCGGATCTACGGCGAAGTCCCCGCCAACGACCACGGTCCCACGCCCACCCGCCTCCTGCCCCAGGCGCCCACCCCCAGCGGCGAAGTGGCCGGCTTCCCCGACGACCTCCACGTCCCCGCCATCATCCGCTTCGGCGGGGGCCGCCTGCCCATCGAGTAGGCCTCAGTCCGTCCGCCAGCGCCCGGGCTCCCCGGGGAGTTGCACGGCACCCGCCAGCTCCCGCAGGAACCGGGCCCTGGGTACCACCTGGAACCCGTAGGCCAGCAGGCCCTCGTGGGGCAGCTGGCCGTCGAGGAGGGTGAAGCCCTTCGCCTCGAGCCGCGCGTCGAGGGACTGGAGGGCCGCCCGGCTCGCCTCCGCCTCCAGGCTGAACATGCTCTCGCCGAAGAAGGCGCCGCCCAGGGCCACGCCGTAGAGGCCGCCCCTCAGCTCGCCGTCCCGCCAGGCTTCCACGCTGTGGGCATGCCCTGCGCGGTGGAGGGCGACATAGGCCTCCCGCATCTCGGCCGTGATCCAGGTGCCGTCCTGTCCCGGACGCGGCACGCTGGCGCAGGCCGCGATGACGGCCCCGAAGGCCGTGTCCATGCGGATCTCGAAGGGGCGCTGGCGGAGGCTGCGCCGGGTGCGGGCGGAGAGGTGCAGGTGCCCGGGCCGCAGCACCGCCCGCTCGGGCGGCGACCACCAGAGGATGGGATCCCCTTCGCCGTACCAGGGGAAGATGCCGTTGCGGTAGGCCAGCAGCAGCCGGTCCACGCTGAGGTCGCCCCCGAGGGCCAGGAGGCCCTCCTCGGCCAGCTCCGGATCGGGGAAGGCGAGCTTCCGCCTCAGGCGAAAGACAGGCACAGCCGGCCGCCCTTCGCATCCACGGTGGCGGTGCCCCCCTCCCGCAGCGGCCCGAAGAGGAGGGCCTCCGCCAGGGGCCGGCGCAGCTCGCGCTCGATGAGGCGCGCCATGGGCCTGGCCCCGAAGGCCGGATCGAAGCCCTTCTCCGCCAGCCAGGCCCGGGCCGCTGGCGTGCAGACCAGGGCCACCGCCTTCTCC
>DAIDKC010000300.1 GCA_027451045.1 Holophagaceae bacterium
GCGAAAAAGGCCAGCCACGGCCCCGGCTCGGGGCGGCAGGAAATCGGAATGCCTTGGGGATCCACCCGGATCGCGAGGTGGAGGGTGGCCATCAAATGTCTGGCCTTGGCCTCTGCGGGGTAGGCAGGAGGAACCGGGCGGACCCGCACCTTCATTTGGGAAAACACAGAGGTTGAGAGCAGACGGGAGGGAGTGGGCAGGGGCCGGTTGGGCGGGGAGCCTGGCGTCTGATTTGGGAGGGGCGCATTCAGCCGGTCTGTGCCTTCGAGGTGGGCCGACAGGAATCCGGGAATTTCCTGAACCCGGTGGGCGATGCGGTGGAACCCCCACCGGATCACTCCGCTCGGCAAGGCTGCCTCGATAGCGGCGAAATCTGTGGGTGTACCCCAGGCCAGGGCCCAGTCGGTGATGATCCAGAAACGGGGATCGTTCCAGGGATCGGGCGTGGGGTTGGCCGCGGTGAGGGGGGACGTCGCCTGGGCGGCCAGTCCCAGGATGAGATCCCTCTGGTCAGGCCGGGTGTTCCAGCACCAGACAGCGTACAGACCGGCTGTCATCGCCGAAGGCGAGTCGTGAAGGGTCTTGCGAAGGGAGGCCCAGAACACGCTCTTGGATGGAATCTCGAGGGTGCCCGGCATGCAGAGGAAGAGCGAAGAAACGGGGGGGATCCTTCCCTCTGCGATAGCGGCGGAAAAGGCCGTGCGGGCTTCAGACAGCCGTGTCCCCAGAAGGCGGGGAGGGGAGACCAGGATGCAGTCTTCCCTCCCACTCTCGGGTTTGGACTGGCCCATGAGGTCCTCGGCGGCTGCCATCTGGAAGGCCGGGTAGTTGCTGTAGTCCCCGGCCTCCACTTGGCGCGCCATGGCCCATACCCTGAGGCTTCGGCTCTTGGCCCTCTCCAGGCGTTTCAGCCAGGTGGTCCAGCGGGGTTGCCGGGCGGCCTGGAGGCTTGTCTCCCGGGCCAGGAGAAAGGCCTCCAGGTTTGCCTGGGTGAATCCAAGCGAGGCCGCGTCCTTGCCGGCCCACGCCTGGATCGCCGCGAAGTGCTGGGGTGGCACCAGGACATCAGAAGACGGGGGCGTGGACGCGGGTGCGGGTCGCAGCGGCGGCGCCGGCTGGGCGAGAGCTGAAAGGCCCACCAGACAGAGACAGGGAAGGAGATGGCAGCGCTTCATTTCAGGATCACTTGGGTGGGGTCCCGGGCTTTGTGACAGCCGCGTATCGCTCGGCCTGGTGCAGGTCGGCTGCGAGCACCGGGTCGTTTGGCCGCTGGGCCAGGGCGGCCCGGAAATCATCCGCGCTCGCGGCGTAGTGATGCAGTTCGAACAGGCAGCGACCCCGGTTGAAGTGGGCCTCGAACTGCGAAGGGTCCAGCGCCAGGGCGTGGTCCAGGGCATCCCGGGCGTCGGCCCAGTCCTGGCGCTCGTTCAGGCATCGGCCGAGGTTGTTCCAGGCCATGGCCAGACTGGGATTCGCCGCCACGGCTTGCCGGAGCACGGGTTCGGCCTCCGCGAAGCGGTGCAGGCGGGCGAGCGCTTCGCCTCGCCACGCCAGGCCCATGGGATTCCCGGGCTGCTGAGCCTCCAGATCCCCTGCGTAGGCCAGCAGTCCGTTCCAGTCCTTGGCCATACTTGCCTCGACGCAGGCATTGGAGAACCCGACCGGGTAGCCCAGGCGGCCGTTCTCCGCATGGGCTGCGGCTGCTTCCGCATGCAGGCCGAGGTGGCTCAGGGCCTCGGCATGGTAGATGCGACATAGGCCGAGGCGGGGTCCTGTTTTCGCCTCCAGTTGGGGCAAGAGGGCCTCGCACACCACCCGGAGGCGGTCCCAGCGCCCCGCGTGGGCGAGCAC
>DAIDKC010000301.1 GCA_027451045.1 Holophagaceae bacterium
GGTCCGAACGCTGTTGGCCGCATACACCTGGTAGAAGAACACCGCCGGGGTGGTGCTCACGTAGCGGCCCACGCTGCCGCGGATGACGGTCCGGTCCTTGTCGAAGGAGGGGGTCCAGGTGAAGGAGAACCGGGGGGAGTACTCGCTGTCGCTCGGGATCCGTCCGGTGAGGGGCATGGGCGAGGCCAGGGGGTTGCTCATGTTGAGGATCGGGTAGCCGGGGTTCTCCTGGCGGTCCCAGCGGAGGCCCAGGCCCAGCTTCACCGTGTCCACGGGGTGCCAGTCGGCCTGGATGAAGGCGGCTTCCTGTTTGTAGGCGGTGCTGAAGAGACCCGCCTGGTGGATGTCGCTCCCGAGGCCGAAGTTCTGGCGGTAGGTGGACCAGTTGCCGTTCCGGAAGTCCGTCAGGCTGTTGAAGAAGTAGACGCCCTGCCAGTTGCCGGCGAAGAACTCGGAGACGTCAATGTTGTTGTAGTCCACGCCGCCCTTGACCTGGAAGGTGGGGGTGACGTAGCTGAGGTTCTCCTGGAATTCCGTGCGCTTGGTGTCGTACTGCCGGTCATAGGGGTAGGCGCCGTAGTAGCCCACCCCGGTGATGCTGACCTCCGGCATGTGGCTGTAGGTGGACCGGGGCATGCTGTCCTTGTTCTGGCTGAGGCGGGCCTCGTTGAGCCAGCTGCCGTTGATGACCCAGTTCCACTGGAGGACGTAGGAGTCCGTGGTGACGTCGTCGGAAGCCCGGTTCTCGGAGGAGGCCGTGGTGCCGGAACCGACATCGCCGGTGTACTTGGAATGGTTGATCCGGAACTGGAGGGTGTGGTCGGTATTGATGTTCCAGTCGAAGCGGGCGAACACCGTGTCCGAATCCCCCTTGCTGCTGTAGTCCCCCCCCTTGGAGAGCAGCACAGCATCATTGGGGTAGGTCGCGGGGTCGAGGGTCACAGGGTAGATGCCGCCCCAGACCTGGTGGATCGGGTTGGTCTGCCGCTGGGCGTCGTAGGCCACGAAGTAGAAGAGCTTGTCCTTGACGATCGGGCCGCCGGCGCTGAAGCCGAACTGCTCCAGCTTGTAGTTGCCCACGGGGTTGGTGGTGACCTTGCCGTTCGGCTGGACCAGGGTGGGGCCGGCCGCCTGCATGCTGGCGGGGCGCTTGTAGTAGAAGAGGCTTCCGGTGAAGTCGTTGGTGCCGTTCTTGGTGATGGCATTCACGTAGCCGCCGCCCATGCGGCCGAATTCAGCCGAGGCCCCGTCGGTGACCACCTGGTATTCGCGGATGGCCTCGATGGAGATGGTGAAGGGGGTCTTCCCTTCGGCCGCGCCCTGGGCGCCCCCGAAGAAGGGCTCGTTGTCGTCCGTCCCGTCAATGTTGATGGAGGTGTTCACACCCCGCTGGCCGGCGATCGCGAGGTTGCCGCGGCTCTGGTCCACCACGACCTGGGGGGTTAGAGTGGCCAGATTGGTGAAGTTCCGGCCGAGCACCGGCAGGTTGTCGAGGTTGTCCGGGGAGATGAAGGCGGCGGCGCTGGCGCGATCCGCATCCACCTGGGAGGTGGAGGCGACCACCTCCACCACGGCGCTGCTCTCGGGCACCAGGCGGATGGTGAGGGGAGCCGCATCGCCCAGGTTCAGCATCACCTTGAGGTTGGCGGCGGTCAGGAAGCCGGACTTGACGACTGTGACGCCGTAGGGACCCACGGGCAGCGCGGTGGCGACGTAGCGTCCGCCGGCATCGGTATTGACGATGCGCTGGAAGCCTGTCTCCAGGTTCCGGATGGTGACGGTGGCGCCTGCAATGGGGGCGCCCTGCTTGTCGAAGACCCGTCCGGCCAGCTGGGTGCTCACACCCTGGGCGCACAAGGGGGCTGCTGCCACGATCAGGGCCAGAAGTGACGTTCCGCGTAAATGCCTGAAGTTCATGAAAGGTTCCTCCTTGGATCCAGCCTACCGAACCTGGGTGGATTTCAAAAGGGACACGAAGGTATGGGAACGAAACATTCACAGGGAACACAAGGACGTTACGGGGGACAGGCGGGGTGGGCGTCCATCCAGGTCATGGACCTGCTAGGCTTCACTCTTCCAGAGGGTTCCGAATGAAACCGGCCGCACTCGCCCTGGCGATCCTCCTCCCCCTGCATGCCCAGGCCCCGGCCACCATGCCCCTCTCGGACATCCACGCCGGGATGAAGGGGTACGGGAAGACGGTCTTCCAGGGGGGGAAGATCGAGCGCTTCGATTTCGAGGTGGTGGGCATCCAGCGCAATGCCTACCCCGGACGCGGCCGCATCATGATCAAGGCCAGCGGAGGGCCCCTGGCCCAGACGGGCATCCTCGAGGGCATGAGCGGAAGCCCCTGCTACATTGACGGCAAGCTCATCGGGGCCCTCAGCACCGGCATCCAGTTCGAGAAGGCCGCCATCGGCGGGGTCACCCCCATCGGGGAGATGCTCGAGCAGTTGCGGGACATTCCGGACATTCCCTCCAGCCGCACGCCCCTGATCCTTCCGAAACTCGCTCCCCCTACGGTGCTCAAGGCTGCCCTGGAGGGGCGGATGGTGCCCCTGGACAAGCTCCTCGGCGGTGCCGCTTCGGATGCCCCGCCCCTGGATCTCGTGGGGACGCCCCTCTCGCCCGAGACCCAGAAGCTCTGGACCGGGCTGCCGGTGCGCTTCACCTCGGTGCCGGCCCTCTCCCCGGCGGCCGGCAGCAAGCTGCAGGCCAGCCCCCTGGAACCCGGGGGCATGGCCTCGATCCAGCTGATGCAGGGCGATCTGGACATGGGGGCCGCCGGGACCATCACCTACGTGTCCGGGAAGCGGGTGCTCCTCTTCGGCCATCCCCTGCTCAACATGGGCGCCGTGGACCTGCCCCTCTGGTCCGCCACCGTGGCCACCCTGGTCCCCAGCTACTCCAGTTCCTTCAAGCTGGCCCTGCCCGTGGCCCCCATCGGCGCTCTGCGCCTTGACCGGAACTCGGGTGTTGCCGGCATCCTGGGGGCGCAGCCGCACATGGTCCCGCTGCGGGTGGGCCTCGATCTGGGGGGGAGGCGCACCCTCAACTACCGCTTCGAGATCATGGACCAGCCGCTGATGACGCCCATGCTCGCCGCCACGGCGGTCTCCCAGGTCCTCTCCTCCAACATCCGCGGCACCGGGTTCCAGAGCCTCTCCCTCCAGGGGAACATCAAGCTGGAAGGCGAACCTCCGATCCAGCTGGAGAATGTCATCGCCGACCTGAATGCCGGGCGGATGGCCCAGTACGTGGGCGGCATTCTCCAGGCCGTGACGCTGAACCCCTTCAAGCGGCCGGTGATTGACGGCATCTCCCTCACGATCAAGGCCGAGGAGCGCCTGGACCTGGCGGCCATCGCGGGCATCCGCCTGCTCAAGGCCCACGCCAAGCGGGGCGAGGTGCTGCCGGTGCTGGTCACGCTCCAGAACATCCAGGGCGTCCGGGAGACGGCCACCTTCGACATCCAGGTGCCCGCTTCCGCCGAGAAGGGCCCCGCCATCCTGATGGTGGGCGACGGGTTCAGCCTGATGGCCGCCGATCCCGACCAGCGGGCCGTCCAGACCGCCAGCCTGGGCGATGTGGTGCGGGTGCTGAACGGCGCCCTCAGGAACAACCACGCCTATGCCCTTCTGGTGCAGGCTCAGCCGGGGGCGGGGCTCCGGGGCAGCCGGATCGAGGGCATCCCCCCGACCGTCGCCGCCCTCCTCGGCGAGGACGGCAGCAGCAGCGGGAATCGCCTGCAGCGGCAGATCATCGGCCGGGCCGTCCTGCCCCTGGACCGCGAGGTGCGCGGCTTCAGCCAGATGACGCTCCAGATCGAGTAGGGCGCCCCCCGCGCCCGTTGACCCGGCATCCACGAAAGGGAACCATGCGCTGGAAGACCATGCTTTTCACCGCGTTCACGGGGCTCGCGCTGGCCGCGGCCCAGTCCCAGGCCGACTTCCGCTCCTTCAACGACTGGCTGGGGGCCGAGACCCACGGCGTGCGCATCGGCGCTGACGGCCAGCTCCAGCTGGCTCCCAACCTGCGCCGTGTGGCCCAGCTCCCCGAGGGTGTCATCTGGGCCGCCGTGTCCGATGGATCGGGCGGGGCCTACCTCTCCGCAGGAACGGCGGGGAAGATCTTCCACTACACCGGGAGCCAGGTCACCCCGGTGGGCCAGGTGAAGGGCGGCATCGTGTTCGCCATGGCTCGCCTCGGGCAGGACCTGGTGCTGGCGCCCAGCGGGGAAGGGAAGCTCGTCAGGATGACCCCCTCCGGCGACATCAAGCCGTTCGCGGACATCGAGGCGCGGGTGGTCTGGGCCATGGCCACCGAGGGGGACAGGGTCGTGGCTGTCGGCGGGTCTGAACGCGGCGCCCTGCTGATCCAGGCCAGTTCCGGATCGAGCCGGGTGCTGGCGAACCTCCCCGACGAATCCGCCTTCACCGCGCTGGCCCCGGATGGCCAGGGCGGCTGGTACCTGGGGAGCAATGGCAAGGGCCTGGTGCTCCGCTACAACGCCGATGGGGGCCATCTGGAGACCCTGATGGATACCCCCTTCCAGGAGGTCCATGCGCTGGCGGTCGCCGACGGCCACCTCTACATCGGTGCGGACAACGGCCTCACCACCCAGTTCAGCACCGGCAAGCTGGAACCGCGGGAGGGCTACCTCCAGGCGGAGGAGCCCGGGCCGGCGGCGCGTTCCGCTGTGATCCGCCTGGGCAGCGACAACGTGCCGCAGACCCTCTGGCAGAGCGCCCAGAGCCAGGTCTATGCCCTGGCCCCCTGGAAGGGGCAGCTGCTGGTGGGGACGGGCAACCGCTCGCGGATCTTCTCCATCCCCCTGGGGCCTGCCCGCGCCACGGACCCGTTCGCCGTTCTGCAGGACCTGGGAACGGCCCAGGCCACCGCCTTCCTGCCTTCGGGCGGGGACATGCTGGTGGTGGGGTCGAATCCCGCGGAGCTCCACATCCTGAGCGAGGCGCAGGCCACGGAGGGCACCCTCGAATCCCGGATCCTCTCCGGGGCCCCGATTGCCGACTGGGGCCGGGCCTACCTGATGGCCGAGACCCCGTCGGGCACCGGTGTGGCCCTCCAGTTCCGCACGGGCAGCACCGCCACGCCGGATGCGACCTGGAGTCCCTGGACCCCGCCCCTCCGCAGCGGCGAGAAGCCCGGCCTGCCCCCGACCCGCTTCGCCCAGTTCCGCCTCAAGCTGACCAGCACCCGGGGGGGAGCCACGCCCCTGGTGGACGGCGTGTCCGTCTACTGGGCCACGCGCAACCTGCCGCCGGTCTGGACCGGGGTGGACATTCTGCCCCCCGGGCTGGTGGTTGCGCGCACCACGCCTCCGGACGAAACCGGCCTCGAGCGCATCCCCATGGATGTCCAGAAGCTCATCCCGGCCCTGGGCTTCCCGGCGACCGCCAAGCGGAGCTTCCAGCGCGGAAGCCAGAGCTTCATCTTCCATGTGGGCGATCCCAACGGCGATGTCCTGAGCTACGACATCCGCCTGCTGCCGGCCCAGGGCGCTCCGCTCCCCCTGGTCAAGGGATGGCGCAATCCTTTCTTCTGCTTCGACACCCTGCCGGTTCCGGATGGACGCTACCGCCTGGAGGTCACGGCCTCCGACGCGCCTTCGGAGCCGTTCAACGCCGCCCTCACCAGCCAGTGGATCACGCCGCCCTTCGTGATTGACCACACCCCGCCGGTCATCAGCGGGCTGACTGCCACGCCGACCGGGAACGGGATCCGGGTCCAGTTCACGGGCCACGACGACACCTCCATCCTGAAGGCGGCCGCCGTCAGCGCCGATGGGCAGCACTGGCTCCAGATCGTGCCGGAGGATCGCATCTTCGACCAGCAGGACGAGACCTTCGACGTCCAGATCCCCCAGGACCAGATCAAGGGCGGCCGTGTCCTGGTCAAGCTGGTGGACCAGAACGACAACGAGCAGACGGCCTCGGTCGCGGTCGGCGCCAAGTGACCTTGCAGGCGGGGGACCGGCCGGGTCGGCCGCCGGTCCCCCGCCGGAGGCGGACTACAGCCCCTTGAAGGCGGCGGCCCGCTTCTCCAGGAAGGCGGCCATGCCCTCCTGCATGTCCTGGGTGGCGGCAAGGAGGCCGAAGAGGGCGGCCTCGTACTGGAGCCCCTGATCCTGGGGCATCTCGATGCCCTCGTGAACGGCGGCAAGGGCGCTGCGCAGCGCCAGGGGGCCGCGGCCGAGGACCGTCCTCGCGAGCTTCTCGGCGCCTGCCTTCAGCTCTGCGGCGGGGAAGACGCGGCTGACGAGGCCGGCGCGGAGCGCGTCCGCGGCGGACATCATCTCGCCGGACAGGATGAGGTCCAGGGCCACGCCCTTGCCTACGAGACGGGGGAGGCGCTGCGTGCCCCCGTAGCCGGGGATGATGCCGAGGCTGACCTCGGGCAGGCCGAACTTCGCGTTCTCGCTGGCCACGCGGATGTGGCAGGCCAGGGCCAGCTCGCAGCCTCCCCCCAGGGCGAAGCCGTTGACCGCCGCGATGACGGGCTTGGTCATGGACTCGATGCGCTGGAACACGGCCTGGCCGCGGAGGGCCTGGACCCGGGCGCTGGCGCTGTCGAGGGACTTCAGCTCGGCGATGTCGGCCCCGGCGACGAAGGCCTTCTCCCCGGCCCCGGTGACGATGATGGCCCCCACGCGGTCGTCCTGTTCCAGGTCCAGGAAGGTCCGGTCCAGCTCCTTCAGCACCTCGTTGTTGAGGGCGTTGAGCTTTTCGGGGCGCTGGATGGTCACCCAGGCGAGGCGGTCGGCGAGGTCGAGGGCGAGGAAGGCCATGGAAACTCCCGGGAAAACCCCAGTGTAGTCCCACGGATCCTGGGCGTCCCGTATGCTGGTGTTCCAGCCCTGTGCCATCCGCCCACGCCTTGTCCGGAGAGTCCCATGTTCCGTCCGCCCCACCCCGAACTCTACCGGGACCAGCTGCGCGCCTTCCTCCGGGAGGACTGGGGCACCCAGGACTGGACCACCGCCGCCGTGCCCGATCATCCGATGACCGCCCGGGTGGTGGCGAAGTCCGACCTGGTGGTGGCGGGCCTGCCCATGGCCGTAGAGGTCCTGGCCCTGGTCTGCGGGACGCTCCGGACGGATCTGCCTGTGGCCGAGGGCCAGCGGGTGCCCCGGGGCACCGAGGTCATGCGGATCCGGGGCGCCAGCCACGGCCTGCTCCAGGCGGAGCGGGTGATGCTCAACCTCCTGCAGCGGCTCTCCGGGACCGCCACCCTGACCCGGAAGTTCGTGGATGCCGTGGCGGGGACCGGGGCGCGGATCCTGGACACCCGCAAGACCACGCCCGGCCTCAAGCTGCTGGAGAAGTACGCCGTGCGCTGCGGTGGGGGCATGAACCACCGCCTGGCCCTGGGGGATGGCGTGCTCCTCAAGGAGAACCACCTGGCCGCCGCCGGTGGCATCCGGGCGGCCGTGGAGGCGGCCCGCCGCATCGCCCCGAACCTGGTGAAGATCGAGGTCGAGGTGGAGACCCTGGGCCAGCTCAAGGCCTGCCTGGACCTCCCGGACGTGGACGGCGTGCTGCTCGACAACATGCCGCTGGACCAGATGCGCGAGGCGGTTGCGCTGCGCGACCGGAGTGGCCGGCGGGTGTTCCTGGAGGCCAGCGGCAACATCACCCTGGACCGGGCCCGGGAGGTGGCCGAGACGGGCGTGGATTTCCTGAGCGTGGGGGCCCTGACCCACAGCGCACCCGCGGCGGATCTGAGCCTCCGGATGGAGTGAGGCCGGGCCTATTCCACCGTCAGGTGGCGGGCCTGCAGGAGCCGGCCCACGGCTTCGTCCAGGGCGGTCACAGCCTTGGCGTAGGTGATCCTGGCCTGGAGCTCGGCCCCTTTGGCGGCATCAAGGGTGTTGAGCTTGGAGAGCACCAGGAAGTTGGTGCTCATGCCGTTCTCGAACTTCTTGCGCTCGGCGTCCAGATCCTGCTGGTCGAAGATGCGGGTCTTCGTGGCCGCGGTCACGCCCTTGGCAGCCGCATCCAGATTCCGGAACGCTTCGCGGACCTGAAGGGTGATGCTCAGCTTCAGGTCCTCGAGGGAGAGCTGGCTGCTCCGGCGGTTGGCGCGGGCCAGATCCAGGTTCCCCTTCGCGGCCCGGTTCTCGATGGGCATCGCGAACTGGAGGCCCACGGAGTAGCCGGGGTTCTTGGCCTGGAAGAGGTCGGTGTTCACCGGGCTGTAGGTCTGGTAGTT
This sequence comes from Holophagaceae bacterium, assembly GCA_027451045.1. GTDB lineage: Bacteria > Acidobacteriota > Holophagae > Holophagales > Holophagaceae > Geothrix. Next base: position 8,233 of record DAIDKC010000301.1, read on the forward strand.
GGAGGCGGTCCCGTCGTAGGCGACGGTCAGGTCGAGTTGGGGACGGGTCCGGTTGTGCGCGGCGTACTCGAGCACCTTCTTGGAGGCCAGGTCCAGCTCGGCGCTCTTGATCTCGACCCGGTCGGCCAAGGCCAGCTGGATGGCCGAGTGCTCGTTCAGGTCCAGGGGCTTGATGGCGGGAAGGTCCACGGTCTCGAGGTCCTTCGGGCGTTCCGCGCCGGGGTAGATCGTCCGGATCAACACATCCTTGGCGTTCTCGTACTGGGCCTCGGCCGAGATGATGTTCTGTTCGGCCTGGGCGACGGCGGCCTCGGCGGAAGTCACTTCGATGGGGGCCAGCGTCCCGACCTTCACCTGGATCTGGTTCTGGCGGAGCTGTTCCTGGGCCACCTGGAGGGCCTGCTGCTGGTTCGCGAGGTTCAGCTTCCCGTAGACCACGTCCCAGTAGGCGGATTCGGTGGTGGCCACCTGGTTGATCAGGGCCAGCTGGAAGGCGTAGTCCGCCGCCTTGGAGCCGTACTGGGCCACGATCAGGTTGCTGGCGGTGGTCTCCCGGCCGAAATTCCTGAGCAGGCTCTGGGTGTAGGAGGCGGAGAAGGCGCCGGTGTAGGGCAGCTTGGTGCTTATGGAGCCCATCCCCGCGATGTCGGTTGCCGAATAGCTGTAGCTGGGGTTGTAGTTCAGCTGGAAGTTGCCGCCCCATTCGAAGGGCTTGTCCACGCCCACGGTCCAGTTCCGGTAATCGCTGGTGCTGCTACCGCTGACTGGAGCGCTGCCCAGGTTGAACTGCTTGTTGTTGAAGACCGACTTGGAATGGCTGACGGTGAGGCCGCTGGTGAGCTGCCAGTCGAAGGTGCCCTGGTTGGAGAGGAGGTTCGCCTTGGCCGTCTCCCGGGTCTGCTTCTGGATCTGGACCTGCAGGTTGTTCTGCAGGGACGCCTCGATCGCCTGCTGGAGGGTGAGGTGGGAGGCACCCGCCGTCGGCGCATCCTGGGCCACCAGAGAGAAGGCCACCAGCAGGGCCGGGAGGATCTGGGGACGCATCATCACCACTCCTTAGGAGAACGGAAAGATCTGCCACGGGGACAGGGTGCCTACGGCCGGGACCGGGACCGGGTTTAGGCGAGGCCCGGGAAGCAGGATGCCGCCCTCGCAAATCGAGGGCAAGGGGTATTTCATCGAGTGTTGAAAAGTTCCAGATGCCCAGAACGGATCACCCCATGAGACCCCGGGCGATGACCAGGCGTTGAATCTCGCTGGTGCCCTCGTAGATGCTCGTGACCCGCACGTCCCGGTAGAGCCGCTCCACGACGTATTCGCGGGAATAGCCATACCCGCCGTGGATCTGCACGGCCCGGTCGCACACCCACTTGGCGCTCTCCGTGGTGAAGAGCTTGGCGGTGGCGGCCTCCAGGGTGCAGGGCAGGCCCGCCTCCTTGAGGGTGGCCGCCTTGTAGACCAGCAGCCGGGAGGCTTCCACCCGGGCCTTCATCTCGGCCAGGTAGGTCTGGATGGCCTGGTGCTCGCCGATGGGCTTGCCGAAGGTGTGGCGGGTGCGGGCGTAGGCCACGGCCTCGTCCAGGGCGCGCTGGGCGATGCCCAGGGCCTGGGCGGCGATGCCGATGCGCCCCCCGTCCAGGCCGTGGAAGGCGATCCGGAGGCCGTCGCAGCCTTCGCCGAGCTGGGCGGAGTCCGGGACGAAGGCATCCTCCAGGGCCACCATGACCGTCTTGCTGGAGCGCAGCCCCATCTTCTCCTCGGGCTTGCCCATGTGGACGCCCGGCGTGTCGGCGTCCAGCACGAAGGCGCTGATGCCCTTCCTGCCCTTCTCGGGATGGCTGATGGCCATGCAGACGAAGTACTTGCCCACGCCGCCGTTGGTGATCCATGCCTTGGATCCGTTCAGCTTCCAGCCGCCATCCACCTTCGTCGCCCGGGTCTTCAGGGCCGCGGCGTCCGATCCCGCGCCCGGCTCGGTGAGCATGAAGCCGCCGATGACCTCGCCGCTGGCGAGGGGCTTGAGGTAGGCCTGCTTCTGGGCCTCGGTGCCGAAGTTCAGGATGGGGGCGCAGGCCACGGAATTGTTGACGCTCATGGTGACGGCCACGGAGGCGTCGGCGTAGGCGATCTGTTCCAGGGCCAGGATGTAGCTCAGGTAGTCCACGCCCGCGCCTCCATACTGCTCCGGCACGGTCATGCCCATGAAGCCCATCTCCCCGAGCTGGCGGATGATCGCCCTGGGGAATTCGCCACTGGCATCCCGGGCCATGGCGCCGGGTTCGATCTCCTCCCGGGCGAACGCCCGGGCGGCGTCCCGGATCGCGGTCTGCTCGTCGGTGAACTGGGGGAACATGGCGACTCCAGGCCAAAAGGCCAGGGTAGCAAGGGGCCGCCGGTCCCCCAAGCGGCAGGGCGGGTCAGGCCCCCAGCTCCGCCCGGAGCAGGGCCAGGCTCGCCTTGCTGCCTTCCCATTTCATGAGGGACTGGGCCTCGCCGGGCGCGCACCACTTGAACTCGCTGTGCTCGGAAGGCTCCAGGTGCACCTCGGCCTCGGCCGGGACCTCCATGGCGAAGCAGGTCTCGGTGTTGAAGCGCGGCTCGTCATCCGGGAAATGGACGATGGAGGGGTCCACCCAGAAGCTGTGGGAGAGGCCCATCGGACGCAGGGTGCCCTCCAGGCCGGTCTCCTCCTTCAGCTCCCGGTGGGCGGCCTCCTCGGGCGTCTCCCCGGGTTCCAGCATGCCGGTGACGCTCTGCCACCAGAGGCCATGCTCGGGCCGGCGCAGCATCATGAGGATCTGGGGACCCGCCTGGCTTCGGCGCCAGGTGAGGGCGGAGACGCTGCGGCTGGGGGCACGGACGGGGACGGGATCCAGGGCCAGGCAATCCAGCAGGTGGGCCTGGAGTCGGTCCGCGGCCGTCTCCCAGGTGGGCGCGTCCTGTCCCAACAGGGAGGCCAGGCTGCACGCGCCCTTGTCCGTGAAGCCGCAGGGCGTGATCCATCCGAAATGGGCGAGGTCGGGCCGCACGTTGAAGGCGATGCCGTGGGTGGTGATCCACCGGCTCAGGTGGAGCCCGATGGCTCCGAGCTTTTCCGGACCCCGGGGCGTCTCCACCCAGATGCCGGGGGCTCCCGGAAGCCGGTCGGCCGTCACGCCGAAATCCGCCGCGGTCCGGATCATGGCCTCCTCCAGGCTCCGGACCAGGCGCCCCACATCCTCCCGCCCGCCCCGCAGGTTGCAGATGGGGTAGGCCACGATCTGGCCCGGACCGTGGTAGGTCACCTCCCCTCCCCGGTCCGTGCGGTGGACGCTGATCCCCTGGGCGGCGAGGAACCCGTCGCCCACGTGGATATCGGCGGGGGTGGCATTGCGGCCGAGGGTGTAGACCGGATCGTGCTCCAGCATCACCAGCTGGTCGGGCCGGCCCGCCTCCGCGACATAGGCCGCCAGGGCCTTCTGGAGGCGGAGGCCCGCCGGATAGAACACCCGGCCGAGGCGGCGGACCTGGACAGGGCGCGAAGAAGCGAAACCTTGCATGGCCATGCCCCGAGTGTAGCCCATGGGTGTGACGCAACCGGATGCGGGAGCTGCCATGATTCCGGGAGGATGAGCCTGGACCCTGCCACCATCGGCCGCTACACCGTCCTCGGCACCCTCGGTGCGGGGGCCATGGGCACGGTGTACCTGGCGGAGGATCCGCTCCTCAAGCGCGGGCTGGCCATCAAGGTCGTCCGGGAGGGCACCGGCAATGCCGAGATCCTCGAACGGTTCAAGCGGGAGGCCGAGATCTCCGCCCGGCTGAACCATCCCAATGCCATCACCGTCTACGACGTGGGCGAGGAGCCCGGCCTGGGCCCCTACCTGGTCATGGAGCATGTGGAAGGACAGACGCTGTCCGAACTCCTCCGGAACGGCCCCCTGGCGGCGGAGGCGGCCCTGGACCTCCTGCTCCAGGCCGCAAGCGCCCTGGAGGCTGTCCACGCCCTGGGCATCCTCCACCGGGACATCAAGCCGGGCAACTTCATGGTCTCCAGGGAGGGCCGCCTCAAGCTGATGGATTTCGGCATCGCCCGCGGGGACCAGAAGCGCCTCACCAGCACGGCGGTGTTCCTGGGCACGCCCGCCTATGCCGCCCCGGAACTGCTCGCGGGGGATGGGGCCAGCGAAGCCACGGACCGCTGGGCTTTCACCATCGCGGCCTACGAGATGCTCGTCGGGGACCTGCCCTACCGAGGGGACAGCGTCGGGGCCATCCTCTACCGCATCGCCCACGAAGCGCCCCGCCTCGACCCGGACCTCCCGGCGCCCCTGGCCGAGGTCTTCCGCCGGGCCCTGGACAAGGAACCCTCGGCCCGCTTCCCGGACCTCCGGGCCTTCCTGGCCGCCCTCCTGGAAGCCCTGCCCTTGTCGGAGTCCGTCCGCAGCGCCTTCCAGGCGCAGCTCGCCAACCTGGGCCGGACCACGGGAACCCTCCGGCTCGACCGGGGGACTTCCGCCTTCGCGCGCCTGAGGCGCTGGCTCCCGGGGGGCATGCTGGCGGCGGTGGCGCTGCTCGGAGGCTTCCTGCTGCTGCGGCCCCAGCCCACCCGGACGCTTTCCATCGAATCCAGGCCCAGCGGCGCCCAGGTGTTCCTGGATGGCGCGCCCCTGGGACGGACGCCCCTGCGCCAGGTGGTCATCCGGGGCCGGGCGGTGCATCTGAGGCTGGAGAAGCCCGACTTCCTGCCTCTGGACTACCAGCTGCAGCCTGCGGATCGGGACCTCCTCCTGCACATGGCTCCTGCGCCCTTCGAGGTCCGGGTGGACACCGCGCCGGCCGGGGCCGAGGTCGAGCTGGACGGCGCACCCCGGGGGACCACGCCGCTGGTGCTCCAGGTGCCCGGGGAAGGCGTCCATGCCCTCCGGCTGAAGCTGGACGGCTACCAGCCCTGGAGCGCCACCCTGGATCGCCACCGGACCCTCCCGGATCCCATCCACCTCGTCCACCTCCGTTCCCGGAGGCCGCACTCGGAAACCGGCAAGATCAAGCGGTTCCTCAGGGGGATCTTCGGCAAGTAGGGGCCGGCCTCAGGGGAGGCGGTCGTTCAGGAGCACCTTCTGGGTCTGGGCTTCGCGGAAGGACCGCAGGCGCGCCCTCAGGGCTTCGTCGGTCCCGGCGAGGATGGCCG
>DAIDKC010000302.1 GCA_027451045.1 Holophagaceae bacterium
CCACCACCCTGCGCATGATCGCCAGCCTCATGGAGCCTGACCAGGGCACCATCCAGGTCTGCGGCCTCGACACCCGGCGGGAGCCCGAGGCCGTGAGGGGCTGCCTCAGCTACCTCAGCACCGACATGAACGTGTACGGCCGCTTCACCCCCCGGGAACTCCTGAGGATCTTCGGGGAGTTCCAGTCGGTGGATCCGCTCGTGGCCGAGCGGCGGGGCCTCCATCTCCTCGAGCAGCTGGACCTCGCGGACTTCGCGGACGTGAAGATGGAGGGATTCTCCTCCGGCCAGAAGCAGAAGGTCAGCATCGCCCGCGCCCTGCTGCACGATCCCAAGGTGGTGGTCTTCGACGAGCCCACGACCGGGCTGGACGTGCTCACCGCGAAGAAGGTCCTCGACCTGCTTCGGATCATGCGTGAGGAGGGCAGGACCGTGATCGTCTCCACCCACGTCATGCCCCTGGTCGAGGAGATCTGCGACCGGGTGGGCATCATCTTCGACGGGAAGCTGCATGGGGATGCGCCACCGAAGGAGCTGCTGAAACACCGGAACGCGAAGAACCTTGACGAGGTGTTCTTCCAGCTCGCGGCCGAGACCGAAGGAGTCCACTGATGCGCGGCGCCCTGCTCATCGCGAAGAAGGAGTTCCTGGAACTGTCCAAGGACCGGAAGACCCTCTTCCTGGTCTTCATCCTCCCCTTCCTGCTCTACCCCGCCATCTTCGGGATGATCGCGGCCATGAGCCGGCGGGACTCGGCCCAGAACCACGGCAAGCCCAGCCGGATCTACCTCGCCGATCCCTCCGGAACCTTCACCGCCCTTCTGAAGGCGGACACCCGGCGTTTCGAGCTTGTCCCCAGGCCCGCCGGCGATCTCAAGCTGGCCCTCCGGGACCAGAAGCTCGACCTGGCCGTGGACGTCCCGGCGGATGCCGCCTCGGCCCTCCAGCAGCAGCGGACCTTCACCCTGACAGCCACGGAGGACGAGAGCGAATCCACCTCCAAGCTCGCTCTCCAGCGCCTCAAGGAGGCCCTCGGTCCCCAGGAGAAGGCCTGGGTCCAGGGCCGCCTCCGGACGATCAACGCATCCCCCCAGTTGGCAGAGCCGGTGAAGCTGGAGGTGAAGAACGCCGCGGACACGGCCCTCGAAGTGGGCAAGTTCCTGGGCCGGATGCTGCCCTACCTGCTGATGATCATGATGTACTCCGGCTCCATGCAGCACGGCATCTACACCACCGCCGGCGAGAAGGAGCGCCACACCCTGCTGAGCCTCATGGCCACCCGCCTTCCCCGGAACCAGATCATCCTGGGCAAGCTGCTCTACATCTTCTCCATGGGCGTCATCGCGGCCCTGCTGAACCTCCTGAGCATGGCCCTCTCGATCCCTTCCATCGCCGGGGGTTCGGGATCCCAGGGGGCCCTGGGCGCGGTGGCCGCCATCGCCAACCCCGTCACCCTGGGCCTCACCTTCCTCATCATGGTGCCGCTGGGCCTCTTCTTCGCGAACTTCATCCTGCTGCTGGGCATCCAGGCCCGGAACACCATCGAGGCCGGCAGCGCCATCACGCCGGGCATCTTCGTCGTGGTCTTCCTGGGCGTCTTCACCATGATGCCCGGGGTGGACAAGATGTCCTTCCTCTCCTACGTGCCGGTGGTGAACGTCTGCCTGGCCCTGCGCAAGCTGTTCAGCCAGCAGTCCAACTGGCTGGACTACTGGCTCGCCTTCGCCATGACCGTCGGCCTGGCGGGGCTCATGACCCTGCTTTCCACCCGCCTCCTCAACCGGGAGAAGGCCCTCTTCAACGCCTGAAGCCTCTCCCCTGGGGTTTTCAGGCGGAATTCTGGCAAGCTAGAGGCCAGCCCGTGACTCCAGAGGAACCTAAATGGCGACCAAGGCCAAGTCCACCGAAGCTCCCAAGCCCACTCCGGCTGCTGCCCCCTCTCCCCATGCCTCGACCCTCGCCAAGGGCCTGAAGCTGGTGGAGGGGGGCAAGCACGCCGAGGCGGTGACGCTGCTCGAGGCGCTCATCAAGGAAGCCGAGGCCTCCGGCGAATGGGCCATCAAGCGGCGGGCCCAGGTCTACCTCACCCTGGCCCAGAGCCACCTGCGCCCGGCCCAGGCCGCCACCGTGGATCCGATGACCGAACTCCAGGCCCACCTCAACCGCCGGGAGCATGCCGCGGCCCAGAAGGTGCTGGACAAGCTGCTCAAGGATCAGCCTGGCCGCGGCCTGCTGCACTACCTCCGGGCCGTCGCCTTCGCCCAGGCCGACCAGGCGGAGCCGGCCGCCGAGGCCCTCAAGAAGGCCCTGGAGCTGGATCCCGACCTCGTCTTCCTCTGGCACATGGAGCCCGACTTCGCCGCCATGCGGAAGTCCCCCCTCTTCGCGTTCACCGAGGGCCGCTGACCCCTCGTCCCATGGGCGAATCCACGCGCGCCCCCCTGCAGGCCGACCAGCCCCTCCGGGTCGTGGCGCTGGGTGGCGGGACGGGCCTTTCCGCGCTGCTGGCCGCCCTCAAGCGGGAGGCGGGGCGGAGCCGCACGCCCTGGGCCCTCACCGGCATCGTCACGGTATCGGACAACGGCGGTTCCTCGGGCCGCCTGAGGGACGAATTGGGCGGGATCCCCCCCGGCGATCTCCGGAACTGCCTCTCGGCCCTGACCCAGGAGACCTCGCCCCTGTCCCAGCTCCTGAACTACCGCTTCAGGGGGGAGGGCAGCCTCGGGGGGCATTCCCTGGGCAACCTCATGCTCTGGGCGCTGGCGGACCTCACTGGCGACTGGGTCCGGGCCATCCGCCAGCTCTCGGGCGTGCTCGTCACCGTGGGCCGGCTCTACCCCTCCACCCTGGTGCCCGTGACCCTCTGTGCCGAGGACTGGGCGGGGCGGCAGCACGTGGGAGAGACGGCCGTGGGCGCCTGCCGCCCGCCCCTCGCCCGCCTCTGGCTGGAGCCCCGGGACGCCGAGCCCCTGCCCGAGGCCGTCCTGGCCCTGCTCCGGGCCGACCTGGTGATCCTCGCTCCCGGCAGCCTCTACACCTCGACCATCGCCAACCTCCTGCTGGACGAGCTCCAGGATGCGGTGAAGGCCAACGGGGCCCCCGTCCTCTACGTGGCCAACCTCATGACCGAGCCCGGCGAGACCTCGGGCCTGGATCTGGCCGACCATGTCGCGGCCATCGCGGCCTTCGGGAAGGTGCCCGTGTCCGCGGTGATCGCCAACTCGACCCCCCTCAAGCCGGCCCTGGCCCAGCGCTACCGGGAGGAGGGGGGCGAACCCCTCCGGGCCCCCCAGAGCAGCGTCCTCGGGGTGCCGGTGTACCACTTCCCCCTCCTGGACCCCGAGGCGCCCCAGGCCCGGCACCACCCGGATCTCCTCAACCGGGCCATCCGCGAGGTGCTTCCCAAGCTGTGACGCAGGCCCCTGGAGGAAGGGATGCGCCCAGCCGATAGAACCTCTGTCCGGCGGACGGAATTGGCAATGCCCTATTTCGTCTTGGTTTTATCCAAACAATGCAGGTACCCTCGGGAAGGAGGGAGGTCACCCGGTGGCACTCAGCGGCGATCTGGCGACGATGGGCCTGGAGGACATCTTCCAGTGGCTCGCCGTCGGCAAGAAGACCGGGGTGCTCGAGCTGCGCGGCGCCCTCCACACCAAGCGGGTGGCGTTCCACGAGGGCAGGATCACGAGCATCTGGTCGTCCGATCCCCGCGAGTACCTCGGGCAGTACCTCCTCGCCTTCAATCGCATCACCGAGGACCAGCTCCGGGAGGCCCTGGCCACCCAGGAGGACGAGCAGCAGCTCCTGGGCCGCATCCTGGTCAACCGGCAGCTCGTGACCGAGGCGGAGATCCGGCGCATCGTGCAGCTCAAGGTGGAGGAGAGCATCTACGACATCTTCCTGTGGAACACGGGGAGCTTCGAATTCCACGACGGAGCCGCGCCCCACCAGCGCTCGATGCTGCTCAGCCTCGACGTGACCGGCATCGTCCTGGAGGGCGCCCGGCGCCTCGACGACTGGAAGCGCATCCGGAAGGTCATCAAGGGCGGCGATGCCGTCCTCGCCCCCATCCCCGAGGCCATCGCGGAGCGCCTTCCCCTGGCGCCAGAGGACGCGGATGTGCTCTCCCGCCTCGACGGAATGAAGCGGGTGGACCAGCTCGTGCTCGACATGCGGATGCCCGAATACAAGGTCAACAAGCTGCTGTTCGACCTCCACGAGAAGGGCCTGGTGAGGATCTCGCAGCCGGGCGGAAGCCTCGGGGAGAACCCCAGCCTCCAGCTCCAGCGCGCCCGCGCCCTGGTGGAGAAGCAGAAGCTCCAGGAGGCCCAGGAGGAGCTCCGGAACATCCTGCAGGACCAGCCCCGGCACCAGGACGCCACCCGGATGATGGCGGTGGTCGCGGGACTCCTGGAGGAGAAGTCGCTGGACCAGGAACTCATCCCCGAGCTCGCCGTGAGCCTGGAGGAGCTGATGACCACCAACCTGGGCCCCAACGAGGCCTTCCTGGCCACCCGGGTCAACGGGCTGTGGACCATCAAGGACATCATCTCCATCGCGCCTTTCGAGCCCGGCGAGAGCCTGGCCATCTTCTCCAAGCTCATCAAGCGTGGGATTCTCAAGGCGTCGAGACCCGCCCAGGGAGGCGATCAGCCCGGTGCGCCGCGCTAGAGCGCCCCCCTTTCCTGGAGGCACCATGCGCACGCTGCTCGCCCTGCTGATGATCTGCGCCCCGCTCGCGGCGGGACGCGGGCCCACGATGGCCCAGCTGAAGGCCCAGGTGAGACGGCTCACCGTCGAGCGCGATGCGCTGAAGGCGAAGATCACCTCGCTCGGCGACCTCCAGGACCAGCTTGCGGCGGCCAACCAGGCGCGGGATCAGGCCAAGACGGACGCCCAGACCGCCCAGCAGAAGCTGGCCCAGGTGGAAGCGACCCTCAAGGAGAACACCAGCGGCGGCGACATGCTCCTCAAGAGCCTGGAGGCCGCCCGCAAGACGGAGGCCCAGGCCAAGGCGGACCTCGCCCGCGTCCAGGCCGAGAACCAGGCCCTGCGCCAGAAGGTGGACGCCACCCCGAAGGAGGGCGACCTGGTGATGCTCACCCCGGACATCGTGCCCGCCCAGCCCCTGAACCTCCGCCGCGTGACGCCCCGGATCAAGTCGCCGGGCCTCTTCCGCAGCGGACCCAAGGGCGTGGTGGTGGTGAACGTGCTCATCAGCGAGAAGGGGGAGGTGCTCGCCGCCCGCCTGATCCAGGGCCTGCCAGGATCGAGCCCCGAGGACCAGGCGGCGGACGAGGCCTGCGTCCAGGCCGCCAAGACCCTCGTATTCGACCCCGCAACCTCGAAGGACGGTTCCCTCCGCTTCAAGGTCTGGCAGGGCGTCGGCTTCTACCTCGACTGATCCCCGAAGGGGCAGGGATCCCCGATGCCCCAGCGGGCCTCGTACCAGATCTGGTCCAGGCAGAGTCCCTCGGGCGGCGCGGTGGGACCGGCCGCCCGGCGGTCCCGCGCGGCGAGGATCCCCTCCAGAGCCCCGGCCGGGCGCCGTCCCCGTCCCACGTCCACCAGGGTGCCGGTCATGATGCGGACCTGGTGCATGAGGAAGCGGTCGCCTTCGAAGACCAGGTCCAGCCCCCCGTCCCGGAGCTGGATCCTGCAGGCGTGGAGGGTCCGGACCGGAGAGGGGGCCACGCATTCCGCGCAGCGGAAGCTCGAGAAGTCGTGGGTCCCCACGAGGCAGGCTCCGGCCTCGGCCATGGCCGCCACCTCCAGCGGCGCGGCCCCGTGGACATGCCAGCGCTGTCCATGCGCCAGGGGATCCGCCGCAGGGCCCGTCCCGAGGCGGTAGACGTACCGCTTGCCCACGGCGTGCTGGCGGGGGAAGAAGCCCTCCGGCGCCGCCTGCACCGACATCACGCGAAGGTCCCAGGGCAGATGGGCATTGACGGCCGCCAGCAGCCGGTAGGGCTCCCAGGGGCGGGACAGGGTGGCGAGCACGCCCTGGCCGCGGGCATGCACACCCGCATCCGTGCGCCCCGTGCCCTGGGGCATCGGCACCTGGTCGTCCAGGCGGCGCAGGGCATCCCAGAGCACGCCCTGGCCGCTGCGGAGCACGCTCTGGATCTGCCATCCATGGAAGCCGCCGCCTGCATAGGCCACGCGAAGGAAATAGGGATACGCCATGCCTTCATCTTAGGTGGGTCGGGTGGGGGACGCCGTCGCCGGACCGTCCCGGACGCCCCCAGGAGGCCGGAACCCCATGGGCCCTGTCTTCCGCGGGTGGCGAGGGCACGCGATGCACGTTCTACGGGCATCTGCGAATGTGGTAGGACTTATACCCGAGCATTCCCGGCCATCCGAATGTTCCATGGCGTCAGGAAGCACCGGACCGCGCCGATTCCCGTATTTTTTTTTGAGAAAATCCTTGACCATGCTCATTCTGAGGCGTAGCTTCTTGGCAGTTTAGGCAGGATCAAGGATTCATGGGCCTTTCAGGGCTCATGACAATTGAAAAGCAAGCTTTCATGGTCGTTTCCATCTGGAGCGATCCCTTTTGTCCCAACCAAGGGGGTACAGTCCCCCGAAAACGGAGGTTTTCATGAACAAGGCTGAACTGGTCAGTGCCGTCTCCGAGAAGGCCGGCATCACCAAGGCCCAGGCTGCTGCCGCCCTCGATCAGGTGCTCGGTGGCATCTCCGCCGCCCTGCGCGCTGGCGACAAGGTCACCCTCGTCGGCTTCGGCACCTTCTCCGTCGTGAACCGTGGCGCCCGCACCGGCCGCAACCCCCGCGACAACAAGCCCATCAAGATCGCTGCCAAGAAGGTCGCGAAGTTCAAGCCCGGCAAGAAGCTGGCCGACGAGGTCAACGGCAAGGGCGGGAAGAAGCGCAAGTAGGCTTCCGCCTGCCTGTTCCCCCCGATTGCCAGCAGGGCCCATCCACGATGGGCCCTGCTTGTTTTTGGAATGGCTGAATTCCATGCACTAGCTTCCGCACCCTCCAGCCGACTCCGGGACCGCCCGGCATGGCCCTTTGCGCGGATCGGAGGCCGGTAAATCCCGTAACCAGGGCCTGGACGGTGTCATGGGAGCTGGTTTCCATTTCTCAGGCCGGGCCGCAGGACGGCCGATGGTTCCCAGGAACCGCGAGGGGGAACCCATGGCTGAAGAGACGGAAAGCGCCCCGAAGAAGGGCCTCCTGAAGCTCATCCTCCTGGGAGTCGTGGCCCTGGCGGTCCTCGGCGGCGCAGGCTTCGGCATCCGCCTGTTCCTGAAGCACCGGGCGGCCGTCAAGGCCGCCGCCCTGGCGGCCGGGGGCAAGCCGGCCCCGCCGGCGGAGGACAAGGGCTGTGGCGGCGCGGGGGAGAACAGCCCCGTCATGGTGCTCACGCGCAACGTGAACCTGTCCGGCCCGAGCCTGAACGCCTTCCTCCACTGCGAGCTGAACATCATCTTCTGCGACCAGGACCTAGGAAAGGCCGCCGCCAGCGACAAGCCCTCTCCGGAGAAGGCCGAGATCGAATCCATCGTCCTGGACGCCCTCACGGGCAGGAGCGTCGAGGAGGCCATGGATCCGGATTTCCGGGATTCCCTGCGCAAGGACATCAAGGACAAGCTGAATGCCCAGTTCGGCCCCCAGCCCCTCGCGCCCGGGGAGAAGCCCCCCAAGAAGGAACCCCCGCGACATCCCGTCAAGGATGTCCTGATCGTGGACTGGGCCATCCAGCAGTGATCCGGCCCCGGGTGGCACGTCCGTTGCCACTCCCAGCCTCAAGGTCCATGCTTTGACAGGGCCGACAGGAGATCCATGGCCAGGCGGGGAGATCGGATCGAGGGCGAACGCGTGCTCAGCTTCGAGCAGGTGGTGGCCGAACTCATGCCGTTCATTGACACCCCCCTGAAACTCGAAATCCAGCTCGGACAGGCCCGCATGACCATCCGGGAACTGCTGGACCTCGAGCCCGGTGCTCTGGTCGAACTCAAGAAGAGCGCGGGGGAACCCCTGGACGTGCTCTGCAAGAACCGGGTGCTGCTCCATGGGGAGGTCACGGTCCTGGAGGACACCCTCGGGCTGCGGGTCACCGAGATCGTGGACCCCGACCGCAAGGTGTGAGGTCCCAGCCGAGCCTGGAGCCCCGGCCGGCGGGCCCCGCCCTGTGGCATCCTGGGGCTTCGCCATGGATGCGCCCCAGCCCTCCACCCCCTCAGTCGCCCTCTGCCTCGGGGGGATGGACCCGTCCGGAGGCGCAGGGCTGGTCCGGGATGTCATGACCCTGGCCGCCCTGGGCTGCCAGCCGATGGCGGTCAGTCTCGCGGAGACCCTCCAGAACGGCGTGGCTTGCACACGGATCGAGCCCCCGTCCATGGACCCGGCTGTGCGCCTCGAGCACCTCGCCCCCCACCTCGTCGGCCGATGGGGCGTCAAGATCGGACTCTGCGCCCTGGACGATGCCGCCTTCCGGCGCCTGTGCGCCATCCTGGCCACCCTGGCCCCTCCCGTCCGGATCTGGGACCCCATCCTGGCCCCCACCGCCGGGGTGGGCCTCCACGATGGCAGGGCCCTGCTCCGCATGGCCGGGGCCCTGCTCCCCATGGGCGGATGGGTCGTGGGCCCCAACCGGGAGGAGGCCGCGGCCTTCGCGGGCTTCTCAGGGGGGGACCTCCGGACGGCGGAACCGGAGCGCCTGGCGGCTCCCTGGCTCGAGGCAGGCGCAGCCGCCGTCTGGCTGAAAGGAGGCCACGCGGAGGGGGACCGGGTCCAGGACGCCTGGATCACGCCCCAGGGCACCGTGACCCTGGAATCCGCACTGCGTCTGCCGGGCGCCCGGCGGGGCACCGGCTGCCTGCTCGCCGCCACATGGCTCGGGCTCCGGCTGACCGGAGCCGATGACCAGGCCGCAGCCCTCGAAGCCGCCCGACGCCTGCGCCGGCAGTGGCCCCATGCCTGGGCGCCGGGAGGCGCAGGCCGCCCCATGTTCGCCCCGGAGGTCCCGTGACCCTTCGCGAAGGTCCCGGCTTCCTGGTTCGGAACTCGGCGGACGGGCCCTGGGCCGGCTGGACCGGATCCCGCTTCCTGGAGGAGGGCCTCGCCTCCGTCAATGCCGCGCCGGGGCGGGCCCTGGCCCGCCTCATGCGCCTCTGCGGCCAGTTGCCCGGCGGGCTGGGCCTGGTCTGGGATCATGCCCCCGCCTGGATGGAGGCCCTGCCCCCGGAAGCGCGTCAGGGGTGGTGGGAGGCCCTCTCCTGCATGCCCGGGCTGTCGCTGCACCTGGAAGCAGCCACCGCCTCCCAGCTCCCGGGAGGCGCCTTCCGGGCATGGGTGCATGCCCCGACCCCGCCGGGGGAACCCTGGCGCCAGGGCACTGTGGGCTGGGTCCGCCGGACCGGGGCCGCCTGGAAGCTCCCGGATCTGGGTCCTACGGCCCCCGGGGAGGAAGTGGCCCCCGGCTGGCTCTGGGGGGAGGCCATCGTTCCCCTGGGCGCCCTGGCCACCCGGGAGACCGCCGAAGCCCTCTCGACTGCCCTCGTGGAGGCCCAGGGCGAGGCCGAGCGCGGGATGGCCCAGCGCCTTGCCGCAGGGGCCTGGACCGAATGTCCCTTCCTCCGGCGGAGTGTCGGCTGGCGGCTGGCCCTGACCGGGGGGTTGGAATTCCAGCGGGCCGGCGGCCACTGGCCCGCCGCCTTCGCCCAGGCCCGCGCCCTCGCGGCCCTGCTCCAGGAGCGTCTGCGGGCCCCCATCCACCTGGGCGCCTCCGGGAGCCTCCCCGCCGCCCACCTGCTGGGCCGCCAGGCCCTGCGGGAAGGCCTGCCCTGGAGGGCCAGCCTGCCCCTCCCTCCGGCCCCGGGAGCCTTCAGCCCCGGGCTCAGTGCCGATGCACGGGATCCCCTGCCCCTCGAGGCCCGGGCCCAGATGCCGCCGGACTGGATCCGGGACCTGGACCATCCTCCCGCCATCCTGTTGCGCGTGCCGGCCGTGCCCTCGGAAGCCGGGGCCCAGGCCCTCCTGGAGCGCCTCGGCGACCCCCCCGCCCTCCGCTGGCTTCCCCCGGAGCAGCCCCCTCCAGGACCCTTCGACCCCGACCACCCCTGGGCTCCGTGCGGGGCATTCCCGTTCCCCGCGGACCCGGGGAACGGGGAGCAGCCGAGTCTTTTTGTGAATCTGGACTGAAACTTAGTTGCATTCAAATTAACAGGTTTTTGCCCGACCGCTGGGCCGGGCGATCGCCCGCGCAGTTCCCCCGTCCGGGCTCCCCTGGAGGATGGCTCGTGCCTGCGGATCACGACTGGGCGGTTCCGCATGGGGCCCGGTCCACCTGCCATGCCGCTCAAGCATGCGGTAGATGGTGGTCTTGTTGACCTTCCTGTTGACCTTGGCCTCGAAGGCGGCCTTGATCTGGCTGATGTCGAGGACCCCTCCTGCCTCAAGGAACGGACTCAGGAACGCGGCCTCCTCCGCCGGCGTCAGGTAGGCATGCCTGCGGCCGCCCCGCGGTTTCAGGCCGAAGATCGCCTCCCCTTCCTTGGCCCACCGGGAGTGGATGGCATGCACCGTCGGGACGGACCACCCCAGCAGCCGGGCGATCTCCGCAGCGGAGGATCCGAGGGTCGCCCGGATCAGCACGCACTGGATGCGCTGGTAATCCGACAGCCCGCTCGCCTTCTTGAGCTGCTCCGCGAGGGTCTCAATGGTGGCCCGATCGGGCACGACGAGGCGCTTCATCATCCGGCTCCTGGCGAGGCTGGGAAGATCGTACATTCTGCTTTATTGAATGCAACTCAAAACAGTCGGGCTATCCTGGGAGCGGAGCCCCCATGAGCCCCGAAGCCTCCGAACAGAGATCGCGCGTCCGCATCGCCTGGCTGTCCATCATCGCGGGCACGGTCATCCTGGGCATCAAGTACGTCGCCTTCCTGCTCTCCGGCTCCATGGCCCTCAAATCGGACGCCATCGAGAGCATCGTGAACGTGCTGGCGGCCTGCTTCGCCCTCGGGGCCGTGGTGTTCGCGGGGAAGCCCGCCGACCGGGAGCACCCCTACGGCCACGGCAAGATCGAGCACTTCAGCGCCGCCTTCGAGGGGGGCCTCATCACCCTCGCGGCCGCCTTCATCCTCATCGAGGCGGCGGAGGCCCTCGTCCGCGGCGTCCAGCTCCGGAACCTGGGACGCGGCCTGGCCCTCAACCTGCTGGCCGGCGGTTTCAACGGCCTGCTGGGGTGGTTCCTGGTCCACAAGGGGCGGGTCACCCGCTCCAAGGCCCTCGAGGCTGACGGGCACCACATCCTGTCCGACTTCTGGACCACCGTCGGCATCGCCATCGGCCTCCTGACCGTGAAGCTCACGGGGCTGACCTGGATGGATCCCATCATGGCCATGCTGGTGGGCCTGCTCCTCGGCCGGACGGGCTTCCGTCTGGTGGCCGCCTCCTCCAAGGCCCTGCTGGACTCGGAGGATCCCCAGGTGCTCGGCCAGGTGCTGGATGCCATGAACCACGCCCGGCCGTGGGACATCATCGCCCTCCACGAGCTGCGGACCTTCCGGACGGGGCGATACACCCATGTGGATGTTCACCTCGTGGTCCCCGAGTACTACTCCATCCGGCAGGCCCACGATCTCTGCGAGGGCTTCGGGCTGGATGCCCTGCAGTCGGCCGGCATCGAGGGCGAGGTGCACACCCACGTGGATCCCTGCCGGCAGCTCTACTGCAGGCGCTGTGCCGCCCCGGACTGCCCCCTCCGGATGGCCCCCGGAACCACCACTGAACCCTTCCAACTGGCGGAGGCCACGGCCACCGGCCCCGCCTGACCCTTCAGGCAGCGCCGCCCCGCCGCCTCAGGGCCTCGATGGCTCCCAGAAGGGCGGCGGCATCGTCGCAGGCGTGCAGGTTGTGGCGGAAAGTATGGCCGCCGGGCACCCCCTTGGTGAACCAGGCGCCGATCTTCTTGATCTTGTGCAGCGCCTCTCTCGGCTCCAGCAGATCCTGGAGGATCCGGAAGAGCCGGAGGACCGCATCCACGCGCATGTCCAGGGTGACCTCCAGGCCCGGCTCCAGGATCTGGCGGAACAGGTAGGGATTCATCAGCGCGCCCCGGCCGATCATCACCGCCGCGCATCCCGTCTCCCGCACCATCCGGAAGGCATCCTCGGGCAGGTTCACGTCCCCGTTCCCGATGACGGGATAGGCCGTGGCAGCCTCCACGGCGCGGGCGATGACGGTCCAGTCCGCCTGCCCGTCGTACTGTTGGGCCCGGGTCCTCGGATGGATGGCCAGGGCCTGCACGCCGGCAGCCTCGAACATCCGGAGGAAATCCAGGAACTCGCCCCGCGCCTTCTGGGAGGCGTCCCAGCCTGCCCGCATCTTCACGGTCACGGGCACCCTCACGGCCTGGACCATGGCGGTAACGCAGCGCTCGGCCAGGCGGAGGTCCTTGAGCAGCGCGGATCCCGCGCCACCTTTCGTGACATTGCTTGCCGGACAGCCCATGTTCAGGTCCACCAGGTCCGCGCCAGCCGCCTCGCACAGCCGTGCCCCCTCGGCCAGCGCCTCGGGGCGCCCGCCGGAAATCTGCATGGACAGCGGCCGCTCCCCGGTGGCGGCCATCATCCGCTCCGCCTTCACGGCGTGCCGGATGAGCGCCTCGCTGCTGATCATCTCGGACACCACCAGGCCGGGACCGCCGAGTTCCCGGATGAACCTTCGGAAGGGCTGGTCCGTGATCTCGTACAGTGGGGCCATGACGAGGCGATTGGGCACCTCGACGGGCCCGATGCGGAAGGGGCTGTGAGGAAATCCGCCCGCGATCACACCAGCCTCCTGGCGGCCCGCGATCGGACGCCCCACCGGGGCGTCCTCCCACTCGCTTGGGCCTCTGGCCCCGCGCTCGCGGAGCGGGGCCCCCGGTCCGTGATCTCGTGCAGTGGGGCCATGACGAGGCGATTCGGCACCTCGACGGGACCGATGCGGAAGGGCTCAAGGGGAAAGGACACGGAGGGGCTCGCCTGCGACCTTCCAGTCTAGCCCGGGGCTCTGCATGGGACCCACAACCCGTTTCAGGGCACGGGCAGGGCGACCCCGAGTCCGGGAGAAGGGCAGAGGCCCCCCGTCTCCCTAATCCGTGGGCGGCTCGAAGAAGCGATAGGTATTCCGCCCCCCTTCCTTGACGGCATACATGGCTGCGTCAGCCCTTTTCATCAGTTCGCCGGGCGTTCTCCCGTCCCGGGGGAACATGGCGATGCCGATGGAGGCTCCGACCTGGGCCACCCTGCCCCGGAATTCCATGGGCTCGCTGATGGACGCGAGGACTCGGCCTGCAATGCAGGCCACCTCCTCATCGTTCGCAGGGCTGTCGAGCAGAATGATGAACTCGTCGCCACCCAGCCGGGAGACCGTATCCGATTGTCGCACCTGGGCCTGGAGTCTCTGCGCCACGGCTCTCAGCAGGTCATCGCCGATCTCATGCCCCAGGGTGTCATTCACCGCTTTGAACCGATCCAGATCAAGGAACATCACGGCCAAGCCACTCTTGTCCCGCTCAGCCTTGGCAATCTGGTGGTCGAGCCGGTCCATCAGCAGGGAGCGATTGGGCAAGTCGGTCAAGGCGTCGTGGAAGGCCAGGTGCTTTATTCTTTCGTCGTTGTGCCGGGATTTGGTGATGTCGTTGAAGACTGAAACGTACCGGATCGGCTCGTCCGCCGAGCCGTGGATCTTCGTGATGGTCAGCCATTCCAGATAGACCTCACCATCCTTGCGACGGTTCCATATCTCGCCCTGCCAACGACCAGTGGCATTGATATCCCGCCACATCGCAGCGTAGAACGCCTGGTCGTGATGCTTGGACTTGAGGATCCGCGGCGTCTTCCCAAGGGCCTCTTCTGCGCTGTAACCAGTGATCTGGGTAAAGGCTGGATTCACGGATAGGATGGCCAAGTCGGCATCGGTGACAAGAATGCCTTCGACGGTGTTATGGAAGACGCTGGCGGCCAATTGAAGCTTTGCCTCGGCTTCCTTTAGGAGCGTCACTTCGCTCACCAGGACGAAAAAACCTGCAACTTCCCCACTGGCCCTCATGTCTGGAACATAGTTGGCCAAAGCATAGCCAATGCTTCCGTCGGCCTTGGTGAGGGTTCGCTCGAATTGTTGTTTTTCACCCTTCAATGCGCCGCGAACATGGGGTTCATTGAGCGAGAACAATCGTTCTCCCATCAATTCCTGCATGGAGATGCCAAGCATGGTCTCCGGCGCCTTGCCGAACCAATCCAGGAATGACTGGTTGGCGAAACGGCAGCGCAGATCTTTGTCCCAATAGGCGATCAGCCCAGGCAGGGAATTGGTGATGGTTTCGAGGAAGTGCTTGCTCTGGGCGAGATCCCGGGTCGACTCGATGGAACGTGCTTTGGCGCGGCGCGAGGCTTCCGTCATTCTGGAAATGATCGTTCCGACAATGACAAAAACACCCAGGCGCAGGTAGTCGGTCAAATTCGTGATGAAGGGGTGCGCGACGAGGAGCGGCCAGCAGAACAGGACGGCCAGGCAGGAGAGCGCCGTGGCCAACAATCCAGCGGTCAGGCCACCGTACAGAGCCGCGACCACAACTGCCGGGTAGAAGGTGGCCCAGGCAAGATCCGTCCCCACTGAGTGGAGCGGCCAGATCCGGAGAAGGGCGGCCACCACCACAAGGAGAACAGGTAGGGCGTAGCGCAGGAAAAGATGGCGCAGCCTCGGAGATGGGTCCATGTCCCCTGCCGATTTCAAAAGGCTCTAGAAAGTTGGGAGCACTCTCCGCTTCGCCCAGGCATGGGTGCTGGGCTCGACATCTGGCTTTCTTCGGTTAGGCGTCATACCTGATCCACGGATCGGCCCGCACCGGAAGGCTCTTG
>DAIDKC010000303.1 GCA_027451045.1 Holophagaceae bacterium
AGGCGGGATCGTGGAGCAGCACCACGGCCTTCACCTCGCCGCGTTCCACCCGGCCCAACAGCTCCTCCAGGGCGCCGAAGCGGAAGCCCCGCTCCGAGAAGCCCCGCCGGTTCAGGATGCCATCGGCGCTGGTCTGGAGCCTGGGCAGCACCACCGGCACCAGTTTCTCGCCGCTGCCGAACCGGAGATCCGGCGAGGAGGCCAGCTCGCCCAAGCGCTGGGCCGCATCGCAACCGAAGGTCCCCTGGCCGACGACGGCGGTGGTCCCGGCCGCCTGGAGGGCCTCCCGGAGGGCGTCCAGGCTGGCCGCGGTGCCCCGGAGGAGCGGCTGGGCCGGCCGGTCGGTGCGGTTGTAGCGGGCGTAGGCGTAGCGCTCCTCGTCGCTGATGAAGTGGGTGTCGTTGCGGCCTTCCAGGGGCCTGGGGCGGAACCGGTAGATGGTGTTGGCCTCGTGGTCAATCCAGATGGGGCTCCCCAGGGCCGAGTGCCGGCTGATCGAGGGCGTGCGCTTGAGGAACCACACGCGCTTGCGGAACCGGAAGTCGCGGCTGGTGAGGGCTCCCACGGGGCAAAGGTCCACCACGTTGCCGGCGAAGGGATTCTGGTCGAGGCTCTTGCCCGTGTAGGTGGTGACCTCCAGGCGCGATCCGCGGTTGGCCACGGTCAGCTCTCCGCCCCCGCTGATCTCGCGGGTGAACCGGACGCACCGGGTGCAGTGGATGCAGCGGTTCTTGTCAATGACGATCTTCGCGCCCAGGTCCTCGTAGCGGTAGCGGCGCTTCACCTCGGCCATGCGGGAGTCGCCGCTCCCGTAGCTGTAGGAGTAGTCCTGGAGCTTGCACTCGCCAGCCTGGTCGCAGATGGGGCAGTCCAGCGGGTGGTTCATGAGGAGGAACTCCATCACGCCGGCCCGGGCGTCGGCCACGGCGGGCGTGTTGGTGAAGACCTCCATCACCACCGCATCCGGGTTGTCCTTCGGCGCCGGGGGGACGGTGGTCGTGCAGCTGGTGGCCAGCTTGGGCTGGCCCTTGATCTCCACCAGGCACATGCGGCAGGTGGCCACGGGCGTGAGGGCCGGGTGGAAGCAGTAGTGGGGGATGTCCACGCCCGCGGCGCGGCAGGCATCCAGCACCAGGGTGCCGTGGGTCACGCTCATCTCGACATCGTTGATCTTGATCGTCGGCATACGCCCGCTCCAGGGCTTCCAGCATGGCGCTTCGCGCCCGGCAGGTAAAGTGGGGCGCCTCAGGGCGTTCCCACCGCCCCGACCATGCAGCGGCGGCAGAAGTCGAGGAACTGCTCCAGATCCGGGATGTCCAGCGGCACCGAGGCCGGGATCACGTTGGGAATCACCACCCGGCTGCGGAGTTCGCCGGTGGCCTCCACCGAGAAGACGAACCAGGCCTGGCGGTCCTGCTCGGAGTTCAGCATGACGCTGATGGTCCGGGTCTCGAAGAAGAGATCGGGCGCGCTGCCGTCCTCGGGGGTGCGCCACTCGGGGATGTGCCCCCGCTTCACGAAGGCCTCCTTGAGCTGATCCAGGGTGTGCTGGACGGTGAACTGAACCTCGACCTGGACGTTCATGGGACCTCCCGGAGCCCTTATCGGCCTTCCGTCCCGGATCCCCAAACCTGGTGTTCCCCCAGGCCGGAGGCCCATGGGAAAATCGAGGATTCGGGGGGGCAGCATGCCGACGGCGTTGATCTCTGTGTACGACAAGACGGGCCTTCTGGGCCTGGCGGAGGGCCTGCTCGCCCAGGGCTGGCGCCTGCTGGCTACCGGGGGCACCCTGCGGACCCTGAATGAAGCAGGCCTGAAGGCCGAGGAAGTGGCCGCCTACACCGGCGCCCCGGAGTGCTTCGACGGCCGGGTGAAGACCCTCCACCCCCGCATCCACGGCGGTCTCCTCTTCCGCCGCGACCTCGAGGCCCACACCGCCGATGCCGCCCGCCTGGGCATCGAGCCCATCGATCTGGTGGCCATCAACCTCTATCCTTTCGAGGCCACCATCGCCCGGGAGGGTGTGACCTTCGATGAGGCCATCGAGCAGATTGACATCGGCGGCCCCAGCATGATCCGCAGCGCCTCCAAGAACCACGCCTCGGTCACGGTCCTGACCTCCCCGGACCAGTACGGCCTCTTCCTGGACAAGCTGAAGGCGGGAACCTGGACCCTGGTGGACCGCCGGGCCTGCGCCCTGGAGGCCTTCCGCCGCACCTCCGCCTACGATGCGGCCATCTCGGGGTGGATGGAGCGCCAACAGGCCACGGAGGAGGAGGGAACGGGCCTGCCCCATCACCTCTGCATCAACCTCTCCCAGAAGCAGGGCCTGCGCTATGGTGAGAACCCCCACCAGCCCGCGGCCTACTACGTGGAGCCCGGACGTGCGCCCTCGGGCATTGCCGCCTGCCACCAGCTCCAGGGCAAGGAATTGAGCTTCAACAACCTGCTGGATGCCGACGCCTGCGCCCGGCTCGTCTGGCAGTTCCAGGCGCCGGCCTGCGTGGTCGTCAAGCACAACAACCCCTGCGGCGTCGGCCAGGGTCCCCACGCCCTGGAGGCCTTCACCCGCGCCCAGGCCGGCGATCCTGTCAGTGCCTTCGGGGGCATCGTCGCCTTCAACCGCCCGGTGGGCGTGGAGGTGGCCCGGGTCATGGCCCAGAATTTCCTGGAGGTCATTCTCGCCCCCAGCTTCACCGCCGAGGCCCTCGAGGTCTTCGCGGCCAAGAAGCAGCTGCGCCTCCTCCAGACGCCCGACCACTGGCCCCAGAGCGCCGAGGGACTGGACACCCGCTCCATCGGCGGCGGCTACCTCGTCCAGCGCACCGACGACGCCTTCGTGCCCTTCGAGGACTGGGAGGTGAAGGCCAACGGAACCGGCCCCCGGCCCCGCTCGGAAGATCTGGTGCTGGCCCAGAAGGTGGCCAAGGCAGTGAAGTCCAACGCCATCGTCCTGGTCAAGGACGGGGCCACGGTGGGCATCGGCGCCGGCCAGATGAGCCGGGTGGATTCCGTGGAGATCGCCTGCCGTAAGGCCGGGGACCGGGCCCGGGGCGCGGCCCTGGGCAGCGATGCCTTCTTCCCCTTCCCGGATGGCCTGGAACTGGCGGCGCGGCACGGGGTGACGGCCTTCGTGGAGCCCGGCGGCAGCCTGCGGGACAAGGAGGTCATCGAGGCCGCTCAGCGCCTCGGTGTATGGCTCTTCTTCACCGGCATGAGGCACTTCAGGCATTGATGTCCGCCGGGGTCCCCCCGCAAGGCATCCCTTGCGAGGATCTGTGGGCGCGCGGCGCGCACACCCCGGGCCACGATTCCCCTCCCCTTCGACCGTTCCGCCCCCTGGATGGCCCATGAAGACCTCCGAACTCCGCCAGCGATTTCTGCAGTATTTCGAGCGCCACGGGCACCGCCGGGTGACGTCGAGCCCGGTCATCGGGCCGGCGGACGACCCGACGGTGATGTGGACGAACGCCGGGATGGTGCAGTTCAAGGACCTCTTCCTGGGCAAGGAGAAGCGCGACTACACGCGGGCCACCACCAGCCAGAAGTGCCTGCGGGCCGGCGGCAAGCACAACGACCTCGACCAGGTGGGCTTCACGGCCCGGCACCACACCTTCTTCGAGATGCTCGGGAACTTCAGCTTCGGCGACTACTTCAAGGCCGACGCCATCCGCTTCGCCTGGGAGTTCGTCACCGGGCCCGTGGCGGAGGGGAACCTGGGGCTGGATCCCACGAAGCTCTGGATCACGGTCTTCGAGGGCGCCGACGGCATCCCCGCGGACACCGAGGCCGAGGAGCTGTGGAAGGCCGCCGGGGTGCCCGCGGACCGCATCCTGCGGTTCGGCAAGAAGGACAACTTCTGGCAGATGGGCGACACCGGACCCTGCGGGCCCTGCTCGGAGATGCACTACGACCGGGGTGCGCATATCCCGGGTGACGCCCTGCCCAACGGCGAGGGCGACCGGGTCATGGAGATCTGGAACCTGGTGTTCATGCAGTACGAGCGGGACGGGCAGGGCATCCTGGCGCCCCTCCCCCGGCCCAGCATTGACACAGGCATGGGCCTGGAGCGCACGGCCAGCATCCTCCAGGGCGTGGACAGCAACTACGAGATCGACCTCTTCCAGCCCATCTTCGACGCCATCTGGGCCGTGGCGCGGGTGCATCCCGGGGAGCGCCTGGAGCACACCAACCGCACGGCCTCCCAGGTCATCGCCGACCACATCCGCGCCGCCACCTTCATGACCTTCGACGGCGTGGTGCCCAGCAACGAGGGGCGGGGCTACGTGCTCCGCAAGATCATCCGCCGCGCCCTCCGCTTCGGCCGGAAGCTCGGCATCGAGGGGCTCTTCTTCGCCGACCTGGCCCCGGCGGTCTTCCAGGCCATGGGGGACCAGTACCCCGAGCTGCTCGGGGAGCTGGCTCGCATCCAGAAGGTGCTGCTCCGCGAGGAGCGCCAGTTCAGCCAGACCCTCTCCACCGGCCTGCGCACCCTCGAGGCGCTGGACGTCTCGGGCGGGAAGCTGGCCGGGGCGGACATCTTCCGCCTCTATGACACCTACGGATTCCCCGTGGACCTGGTGGAGGACTGGTGCCGGGAGCGCGGCGTGAGGGCCGACACAGCCGGCTTCCAGGCGGAGCTTGCCGCCCAGCGCAGCCGCGCCCGGGCGGCCATGAAGGCCCACGACCTGCGCCTGAGCGGCGACTTGGCGGTGCTGGCCGACCTGCCCCCGACCCGCTTCACGGGCTACGACCACCTGGAGGGGCAGGCCCATGTGGTGGCCCTCTTCGACGCCCGGAACCGGCGCGTGGACCAGCTCTCGGGCGAGGGCTATGTCCTGCTGGACCGCACCCCCTTCTACGCCCAGTCGGGCGGACAGGTGGGGGACCGGGGCCAGATCCGCTTCGAGGGCGGCGTGGCCGAGGTGCTGGACTGCACGGCTCCGGCCCCCAGGCGCCACCTCCACCGGGTCGAGGTCCAGGGCATCCTGGTCGAGAACATGGCCGTCTCCGCCCAGGTCTACGGCATCCGCCGCCGCCGCATCCGGGCCCACCACACGGCGACCCACCTCCTGCACGCGGCCCTCCGCGAGGTGCTCGGCACCCACGTGAAGCAGGCCGGAAGCGTGGTGGACGATGCCCGGCTCCGCTTCGACTTCACCCACTTCGCCCCCATGGAGCCCGAGCAGATCGCCGAGGTGGAACGGCTCGCCTCCCGCGAGGCCCTGAAGTGCCTTCCCACCCGGGTCAACGAGATGGACATCGAGGAGGCCCTGGCCTCGGGGGCCATGGCCCTCTTCGGAGAGAAGTACGGCGAGGTGGTGCGCGTCGTCCAGGTCCCCGGCTTCTCCACGGAGCTCTGCGGGGGCACCCACGTCCTGAACACCGGCGAGATCGGCGTGGTCAAGATCGTCTCGGAAGGCGCCGTCAGCGCCGGGGTACGCCGCATCGAGGCCGTGGCCGGCGATCTCGCCCTGGAACTGCTGCAGGCGGACGAGGCCCTGATCCACGGCCTCTCCCGGCAGGCGAACACGGGGCGGGAATCCCTCGCGGAGCTCTTCGCGGCGAGGGACCAGCGCATCTCGCTGCTGGAGCGGGAACTCAAGGAGGCCAAGCTGAAGGCCGCCAGCGGAGGAGGCTCCGCCGAGCAGGTGGAGCAGGTCAAGGGCGTCACCCTCGTCACCGCTTCGGTGGAGGGGCTGGAAGGCAATGCCCTGCGGGAACTCATGGACCAGGTCCGCACCCGGCACCGGAGCGCCGTCATCGCCCTGGCCTCGAAGCTTTCGGAGGGCAAGGTGGCCGCCCTGGTCTCCGTGTCCCCCGACCTGCCCCAGGACGCCGGGACCCTGTTCAAGGCCATGCTGCCGGCCCTCGGCGGCCGGGGCGGTGGCAGGAAGGACCTCGCCCAGGGCGGCGGATCCCGGCCCGAAGCCATCCCCGAGTCCTTCGGAGCCCTGCGGGAGGCCCTCTAGGAGCCTGCCCGAAGCCATGGGGGCGCCCCGCAGGAGCGGCGGCACGCTGGAACTCAGGCTCCTGCCCAGTCCCTCCGACGAGAAATGGGAGGTTTCAACCCTGGACGATCCCGCCTGATGCGATCCATGCGCCGCGTGCTGCTGCAGGATCTGCTGCTCCTGGCCAGCGGCATGATCGTGCTGATCCTGGGGGTCTCCTGGCACGAACAGCAGCGGGCCCTGCGGGACCAGGCCGACGGCCGCGCCGCCGCCGCGCTGTACCAACTCGATGGCACCCTGCGCTCCCGCCTCGAGGGCGTGCAGGAGCTGGGCGGCGTCCTCCGGACCTGGTGGGCCTCCGGCCTGATGGATCCCGCCCGCCCCCTCCAGGCGGCCCGGCTCGTCACGCCCCTGCTCGTCGCCCAGCGTTCCATCACGAGCCTGAACCTGGCCCGGGCCGATGCCCGGTCCCTGCTCTTCCTCAAGATGGGCGGCCACTGGTCCATGCGGGAGCTCCAGCCGGAGGGGCCGGATGCCCGGATCCGCTGGTCCCAGCTGGACGAGGAGGGCCGCATCCTGCACACCGAGCCCTGGACGCCCATGGCCTACGATCCCCGGACGCGGCCCTGGTACCAGCTCGGAGCCGCCGCCCCGGATCCTGTGTGGACCGGAGCCTACCCCTTCTACACCACCCACGACCCGGGAATCACCTTCTGCCTCCCGGTACGGGATGCCAAGGGCGCCCTGGCGGGGGTCGCGGCCCTGGACTTCATGCTGGACGACCTGACCTCGGCCGTCTGGGCGGCCCAGCCCACCGCCCACAGCCGGTGCCTGGTGGTGGATGCCCGGAACCGGGCGCTGATCCTGCCGAAGGACCCGGCTTTCGCGACCCGGGAGGCCCGGCGGCAGGCCTTCCTGCACCCGGTCGGGCCGGGCTTCCTCGATCCGATGACCGCCCTCCTGGACCGGGCTCCCGTCGCGGCAGGGCACGTCCTCCCCGCCCGGGGGTCCGGGTACATCGGGCGCGTCCGACCGTTCCTGGGACTCCCGGGACTCCACTGGCGCCTGGCCCTCGTGATCCCCGAGTCCGACCTGATGGGGCCGGCCCGCCGCCGGGCCCTGGGCCTCCTGCTCCTGTCCCTGGCCACCCTCGCCCTGGCGGTGTGGCGGATCCGCCGCCTGGCCGACCGCGTCGCCACGCCCCTCTCCCGCCTGGAGGGACTGGCCGAGGCCCTGGGCCAGCCGGAGCTTCCGCCCCCGGTGGCCTCGGACATCCGGGAGATCCGGCGGCTGGACGCGGCCCTCCGCCAGGCCCAGGCCGACCTGGCGGAGCAGGCCCGGCTGCGCCGTCAGCTGGAGCACAGCCAGCGCATGGAGACCGTCGGGACACTGGCCGGAGGCATCGCCCACGACGTGAACAACCAGCTGGCGGCCATCCTGGGCCAGCTCCACCTCTGCCGGGAACTCCTCCCGGAAGGGCACTCGGTCCTCGGCCGCCTGGAGCGCGCGGAAGCCGCGACCCGCCGCTGCGCCCAGACCACCAAGGCCCTGCTCTCCTTCAGCCACCAGTCCCGCCCCGAGCTGAAGCGCCTGGGCCTGAACGGCGTGGTGGAGGAGACCGCCGGGATCCTCGAGCGGCTGCTGGGGGGCCGGATCCGCCTCGTCCTCCGCCTGGATCCGGACCTCCCGGCCGTGCGGGGCGATGCGGTGCAGCTGGAGCAGGTGCTCATGAACCTCGCCGTGAACGCCCGGGATGCCATGCCCGAAGGCGGCATCCTGGACCTGGCCACCCGCCAGGACGAGGCGAACCAGGTCGTCCTGGAAGTCCGGGACTCGGGCACCGGCATTCCCGAGGCGGCCCTGCCCCACCTCTTCGAGCCGTTCTTCACCACCAAGGAGCCGGGCAAGGGTACGGGGCTTGGACTGGCCATGGCCTTCGGCATCGTCCAGGCCCACCAGGGCCGCATCCAGGCCGAGAACCCTCCCGGGGGTGGCGCCTTGTTCCGCATCACCCTCCCCCCGGCGGGCCGGGTGGAGGATTCCCGCCCCGGAACCGACCGCCCGCTCCGCCAGTCCCACCGGCTCGCGGGCGTGCGGGTGCTCCTCGCGGAGGACGAGGTGCTGCTCCGGGACATGCTCTCGGACGCCCTGACCCTGGCCCGGGCCCAGGTCACGGCCGCCCCCGACGGGGAGACGGCCTGGCAGGCCTGGCAGGCGGGTGCCTTCGACCTGGTGCTGAGCGACCACCGGATGCCGGACTGTACGGGTCACGAGCTGCTCCAGCGCATCCGGGGCAGCGGCTCCCGGGTCCCCTTCATCCTGGTGAGCGGCCAGGGCCTCGAGGGATTCGAGGCCGCGCTGGCCCGGGATCCCGCCGTCCGCCTCCTGCCCAAGCCCTTCGAGATGCCCCGCCTGATGGCCATGATGGCCGAGCTCCTGGCGCCCCGCTCCGGGCCTTGATCCCGCCCTCCTGGTGGCCTACGCTGGCGGATCCATGACCCTCCGGCAGCCACCCCCGATGTGCCTGCGGCGTGGCCTGCGGCGGCGGGCCCTCGCCCTGCTCCTGGGCTGCCTGGGGCCCGCCCTCTGGGGCCTGGACCCGGCCCGCCCCCTGGATACCTGCACCCACCGGATCTGGACCACGGCCACCGGACTGCCCCAGGACACGACGACCGCCCTGCTGGAATCCCGGGACGGCTTCCTGTGGATCGGCATGGCCCAGGGCCTGGCCCGCTACGACGGAGCGGTCTTCACCGCCTACTCCCGGCTCAACGCGCCCGCCTTCACCAGCCAGGAGGTCCGCTGCCTGGAGGACACCCCGGACGGCGCCCTCTGGATCGGCACCTCCCAGCCCGGCCTCTACCGCCTGCAGCACGGGGCCTTCCTCCGGCTCGGACGCCAGGCCGGCCTCCCCGCCTCGCCGATCCTCCACCTGCTGCGGGACCGCGACGGCGGCCTCTGGGCCGCCCCCCGGCGGGGCCCCCTGCTCCGCCTCGAGGGGGACCGCTTCAGGCCCGTGCCCTCGGAGGCCGCCTCCCTGGAGATCCGCGGGCTGGCCCAGGGGGCGGGCGGGGCGATCTGGGTGGTCAGCGAGGGCTCCGGCCTCTGGCGCCTCCAGGACGGCCGCCTGATCCTCGCCGCCCTGGCGGAGGGGGAACCCACCGCCCTCGAGGCCTCGCCCGACGGCCAGGTCTGGGTCGGAACCCGCCGCGACGGTCTGCTCCAGCTCGAGCACGGGCGCCTGGCACCCCCCTCCTGGGCTGGGGCCCTGCCCAAGGCCCCGATCACCTGCCTCTTCAGCGACCGGGAAGGCAGCCTCTGGATCGGCTTCGA
>DAIDKC010000304.1 GCA_027451045.1 Holophagaceae bacterium
CTCCCACGCCGAACTCGAAGGCGAGGACTGGCAGCTGACCTCCGACCTCGCCGTTCCACTGGGCCCGGGCCGGCTCAACCTGCGGACCCGCCTCACCTACCGGTCGGCGGGCATCCTGGACCGCGCCATCATGAACTGGCACGACATCCTCGGCGTGGACCAGGGCGGGCGGGACCAGGTCCCGACCTTCCTCGATGTCTACCACCTGGAGCGCGACGGGGTGGTGGTGTTCGACCTCCGGCATCCCCGCCTGGAACTCCAGGGCCTCGATCTGGCCTACGTCCTGCCCTGGGGGGACGGGGCCAACGGCGAGCGCATCGGCGGTTCCGTCCAGCTTCCCACCGGGGGCGTCCAGGAACTCCAGAGCAGCGGAGGCGTGAACTTCATGGCCGGGGTGGCCGCGTGGCGCACCCGCGGAGCCTGGCGCTTCTGGGCTCAGGGCGAGGATGTCTGGATCAGCCTTCCCCAGGCCAGTCCGCTCCGGGCGGTGGTGGATCGCGGCCAGTTCTGGCGCGCCTGGGCGGGGGCCCACGTGCAGGGTCCCGGCGGCGGCTTTTGGCAGGGCTTCGGACTGGACGTCTCCTGGGCCTACACCGAGACGCCCTACTTCACCAAGCTGGTGCGCATAGACAAGTACGGCCTCCAGCAGACCTGGATGTTCAACCACGAACGCCTGCCCCGGTGGCGCTTCGGCTTCACCGAGAAGGGCGGCACCTTCACCAATCCGGAGATCACCTTCTTCGCGACCTACCGATTTGCCGACGCAGAGGCTCCGCTAAACTAGGGGGTTCCCGGCGGAGCCCCCATGCAGCCCAACCAGTACCGTGATGCGCGCCTCGAGAAGCTCGGGAAGCTGAAGACCCTGGGCGTCGCTGTGTGGCCCCGGAAGGCGCGGCGCACCCATGGGCTCGCCGAGCTTGTGGCGACCTACGGCGATGCGGCGGCCTGGCCGAACGAGAAGCTGGAGGCCCTGGGCCTCAGCATCTCGGTCATGGGCCGCGTGCTGACCATCCGGGAGATGGGCAAGAGCGTGTTCGCCCACTTGACGGAGAACGGCGAGAGGCTGCAGGCCTTCTTCCGCAAGGACGACGTGGCCGAACCCGGCTGGGAGGTCCTGAAGCTCCTGGACATGGGCGACTTCATCAGCGTCACCGGCCCCCTGATGCGCACCAAGACGGGCGAACTGAGCGTGCGGGTGAAGGAGGTGCAGTTCCTCTCCAAGGCCCTGCTGCCCCTGCCCGAGAAGTGGCACGGCCTCCAGGACAAGGAACAGCGCTACCGCCAGCGCTACCTCGACCTCGTGTCCAATCCCGAGGTGCTGAAGACCTTCCAGATCCGCTCCCGCATCGTGAGCGGCATCCGAAGGTTCATGGAGGGGGAGGGCTACCTCGAGGTCGAGACACCCATGATGCAGCCCATCCCCGGCGGCGCCACGGCCCGGCCCTTCGTTACCCACCACAATGCCCTGGACATGCCGCTCTACCTCCGCATCGCGCCGGAACTGTACCTCAAGCGGCTCATCGTCGGCGGCTTCGAGAAGGTCTTCGAGATCAACCGCAATTTCCGGAACGAGGGACTGAGCGTCCGCCACAATCCCGAGTTCACCATGATGGAGTTCTACGCCGCCGGCCAGGACCTCCGAGACATGATGGCCCTCACGGAGGCCCTCATCTCGGGTCTGGCGAAAGGAATCATGGGTGCCGAGGTGCTGCCCTGGGGCGACCAGGCGATCTCGTACGCCGCACCCTTCCGACGCCTCACGCTGAAGGATGCCATCGCCGAGTACGGCGGCATCGAGCGCCGCCTGCTGGAGGACGACACTGCCATCCGAACCCTGGCCAAGGCCGTGCACATCGAGGACCCGGAAACCAAGACGCCAGGCACGCTGCTGGGCGACCTCTTCGAGCACCACGCCGAGAAGCAGCTCATCCAACCCACCTTCGTCACCGACTATCCCATCGAGCTCTCGCCCCTCACCAAGACCCTGGAGGGCGACGACCGGTTCGTGGACCGCTTCGAGCTCTTCGTGGGCGGGATGGAACTGGCCAATGCCTACTCCGAGTTGAACGACCCCGTGGACCAGATGAGCCGGTTCCAGGCCCAGATGGCCGAGCGCGAGGCCGGCAACGACGAGGCCATGCTGCTGGACCTGGATTTCGTGAACGCCCTGGAGCATGGCTTCCCGCCCACCGGTGGCGAGGGCATCGGCATTGACCGCCTCGTCATGCTGCTCACCAACAGCGCCAGCATCCGCGACGTCATCCTCTTCCCCCTCATGCGGCCCACGAAGTCGGCTGAATCCGAAGAAAAGGAAGCCTAACCACGAAGACAGGAAGACCACGAAAACCGATCTGCAGTCTTTCTTCGTGGTCTTTCCGTCTTCGTGGTGAATGGTTCATTGTTCTGATTCCCGTCGAGTTGATGTGACTGAATCCTGCTTGATCCGCTGCCATACTTGACAACCGCGAATGGAGGCTCCCATGCCCGTCCCGATGCTTGAGCTCGCGCCGCAGAACGCCGCCGTGAAGGCGAAGGTGCTGGAGGGTCTGGCCGGCCTGATTGACCGCTCCTCCTTCATCCTGGGCGAGAACGTGAAGGGCCTGGAGGCGGAGATCGCGACCTACGCCGGGGCCGCCCACGCCGTGGCGATGTCCAGCGGGACGGATGCGCTGCTGGTGGCCCTCATGGCCCTGGGCGTGGGCCATGGCGACGAGGTGATCGTCCCCAGCTTCACCTTCTTCGCCACGGCGGGCGTGGTGTCGCGCCTGGGGGCCAAGCCCGTCTTCATTGACCTCGACCCCGCCACTTTCAACGCCACCGGCGCCCTGGTGGAAGCGGCCATCACGCCCCGCACCAAGGCCATCATCCCGGTGCACCTGTTCGGCCAGATGGCCGATATGCCGGGCATCATGGCCGCCGCGGACAAGCACGGCATCCCCGTGATCGAGGACGCCTGCCAGAGCCTGGGCGCCAAGGGCTGGGGCAGGTCGGCCGGGCAGTTCGGCCAGATGACCGCCTACAGCTTCTACCCCACCAAGAACCTCGGCGCCTTCGGCGACGCGGGCATGACGGCCATCCGCGACGACGCCGCCCTGGGCGCCCGGGTTCGCCGCCTGCGCGTGCACGGGATGGAACCTGTCTACGTCCACCACGAGGTGGGCATGAACGGTCGCATGGACGAGTTCCAGGCCCTGGTGCTGCGGGCCAAGCTGCCCATGCTGGACGGCTGGCACGAGGGCCGCCGGAGGCATGCCGCCTGGTACCACGAGCGCATGAAGGCCCTGACCGCCGACGAGGTCGTGCTGCCCCGCGAGGTGGTGCCCGACGGCCGCCACATCTACAACCAGTTCACCATCCGCGTGAAGGGCGGGAAGCGGGATGCGCTGCAGGCCCACCTGAAGGAGCGGGGCATCGGCAGCGCCATCTACTATCCGATCTGCCTCCACGAGCAGCCCTGCTTCGCCCCCCTGGGCTACAAGGCCGGCCAGCTGCCCGCCTCCGAGCTGGCGGCCAAGGAGGTGCTGAGCCTGCCGGTCTACCCGGAGATGTCCGAGGCCATGCTCGAGGAGGTCGCTTCCGCCATCCTGGGCTTCTTCGGCAAGCCGTAGCCTTCAGGCCTGCTGGGCGATGGTGGCCGCATCCAGCCACGCCTCGAGGCGGGCGAGGGGGCCGGGCTCCAGGTTCAGGAACTGGATCCCCACCCCCACGAACTCCATGGGCGGCGTGCCGGGACGGTTCCCCAGCACGTAGGCCACCGTGGCGATCAGGGGCTCCTTCGGCAGCTCGGGATGGAGCAGGACGAGCTGCTCCAGGATGGCGCCCCGCTCGAAGAGGCGCGCGTCCCGGTGGGGGATGAGGGCGAAGCACCCGCCGCTGCTCAGGTTGCTGATCCGGACCTCGTCGTAGGGGTGCCCGCGCAGCACGAACCGGATGCCATGGTCGGGGCCCACGATGACCCGGCGGAGGACGCGGCGATCAGCGGGATTTTGCATGGCGGCCTCGGGTGGCGATTCGGCAATTCATGGTTGGGTATCGGATAGCTCCAGGCTACACTGGAATTTCTGAACCAGCCTGAACCCACCGCGGGACAGGGCGGCCCGGCCGGGCAGGCCCTGAGGCGCAAGACGCCTCTCACCAAGCGGGGACAACGAGCCGGATTCCCGGACGCTGGCTGGACCCCAACCCCATATCCGCAAGGGAGCATCCCATGGAGATCCTGCTCATCGAGAACGTGCCCCACCTCGGTGCCCGCGGCGACGTCGTCAACGTGAAGGACGGCTACGCCCGCAACTTTCTGATGCCGAGGAAGATGGCCCTCCCAGTCACCGCGGGGAACAAGCGCCAGATCGAGCTGGAGAAGCTCCGCGCCGAGAAGCTCCGCGCCAAGGAACTGGCGGATGCCAAGAGCCTGGCCGAGAAGCTGGAGGCGGTGAGCCTTTCCGTGGCCCGCAAGGCTGGCGAGCAGGGCCACCTGTTCGGCTCCGTCACCAACGGCGATGTCGCCGACCTCTTCAAGGCCAAGGGCTTCACCCTGGATCGCCGCGACATCACCGTGCCCCACATCAAGGACACCGGCACCTACACCGTGGATGTCCGCCTCTACAGCGGTGTCCACGCCAAGGTCAGCCTGGAAGTCACGGCCTCGGCCGAGTAGTGCTCCATTCGTCCCCCTCACCCCGGCCCGAGCTGAATCCGGAGCGGGCCTTGCCTCGGCCTGTCGTCCCCGGCCGTCGTTCACCCCATTCCCAAGGAGCCATCCATGGCGAAGACCCCTGCCAAGCCTGAAACCCTCGGCATCGCCGAGCTCGCCGCCACCCTCGCCGACGCCCACGACCTCTCGAAGGCCCGCGCCAAGGCCATCCTCGACGGTGTCCGCGACCACATCGTCGAGACCCTCCTGGCCGGCAACCGCGTGAACCTCTTCGGCCTGGGCACCTTCGAGGTGCGCGCCACGAAGGAGAAGATGGGCCGCAACCCCAAGACTGGCGAGAAGATCCAGATCCCCGCCGGCCGCAAGGTCGTCTTCAAGGCCGCCAAGGGCCTCAAGGACGAGTTGTAGCCCGCTCCCGCCCGCCCTGCGGGCGCGCAGACCGCTGCAGGAGGCCGCCGGGAGGCGGCCTTCTGCGTACAGGCCGGACCAGGGGATGGCCGGGTCCCCGGAAACCCTGCCTGACGCCCTGGACAGCCTTTCCCGGGGAACCCACCTTGGGGCCACGTTCCGGACAGAGGGGGCCCTGTGTCGCACGCGCGGGTGGTGGTCCTGGGGGCAGGTGTCGCGGGCCACACGGCCGCGAGCTTCCTGAAGAAATGGCTCGGCTCGGCGGCGGAGGTGACGGTGGTGTCGCCGAAGCCGGACTACAACTGGATCCCTTCCAACATCTGGGTGGGCGTGGGGCTGCTCGAGCCCCGGCAGGTGCTGTTCCCCCTGGCGCCGGTCTAT
Organism: Holophagaceae bacterium; assembly: GCA_027451045.1. GTDB lineage: Bacteria > Acidobacteriota > Holophagae > Holophagales > Holophagaceae > Geothrix. Next base: position 5,441 of record DAIDKC010000304.1, read on the forward strand.
GCCCGCCACGGCATCATGTTCCGGCAGGCGCGGGCGCTGGTACTCCACCCGGAAGGGGAGGGCGCGGAGGCCCAGCCCTTCGTGGAGATCGAATCCACCGTGCCCGGGGAGGAGGGGCAGCGCACCCGGCTGCCCTACGACTACCTGGTCAATGCCACGGGGCCCAGGCTGGACTTCGAGGCGACGCCCGGGCTGGGCCCCGGGGCCCACAGCCATTCGGTCTGCACGGCTCCCCACGCCAAGGCCGCCGCGGATACCTTCCTGGACCTGGTGGAGCGCATGCGCCGGGGGGAACGCAAGCGTTTCGTGGTGGGCACGGGCCACGGCACCTGCACCTGCCAGGGAGCGGCGTTCGAGTACGTGGTGAACCTGGAGTTCGAACTCCGGGCACGGGGCGTGCGGGACAAGGCCGAGGTGGTCTATCTCACCAACGAGTACGAGGTCGGCGATTTCGGCATGGACGCCGTGCACATCCGCCGCGGCGGCTACGTGACGCCGAGCAAGGTCTTCACCGAATCCCTGTTCGCGGAGCGAGGGGTGGACTGGATCACCCGCGCCCACGTGCAGGGCGTGGAGCCCGGCCGCATCGCCTTCGAGACCCTGGACGGGCTGGAGCACGACATCGCCTTCGACATGGCGATGCTGCTGCCGCCCTTCAAGTGGGTGGGGCTCCGGGCGGTGGACCGGCTGGGCCAGGACATGACGGCTCGCCTCTTTGCGCCCAGCGGGTTCATGAGGGTGGATGCGGACTATTCGCCCAAGTCCTACGAGGCCTTCCGGGCCGCAGACTGGCCGCGCACCTACCAGAACCCCGACTTCCCCAACCTGTTCGCGGCCGGAATCGCCTTCGCGCCGCCCCATCCCATCTCCCGTCCCCGGCAGAGCCCGAAGGGGACCCCCATTGCGCCGGCCCCGCCCCGCACGGGCATGCCCTCGGCCATGATCGGCAAGGCTGTCGCCCACAGCATCGCGGACATGCTCCAAGGCAGCCCCGGTCCCACCCGCACCGCCTCCATGGCCGAGATGGGCGCAGCCTGCGTGGCCTCCGCCGGCAACAATCCCTTCACGGGTACCGCTGCCTCGATGACGGTCTATCCGATCGTCCCCGATTACGAACGCTATCCCGACTACGGGCGGGACCTGCGCCACACCTTCGGGGAGATCGGGCTGGCGGGCCACTGGATCAAGATCCTGCTCCACCACCTGTTCCTCCACAAGGCGCGGCTGCGCCCCTTCTGGTCCCTCATCCCGGAGTAGGCCATGGGCGATGAACGCCTGCACTATGCCCCCCCGGCCCGTCCCCAGGTCAGGCCGGCCTTCTTCGCCACCCTGCCGACCCGGCCCACGCGGTGGCTGCGCACGAACCTCCTCTGGCAGGTGCTGCGCTTCGCGGTCATCAACCTGAAGATGATCCGGCTGATCGCCCTCAGCCACCACCAGGGCCGCCGGCTCCGGTCATGACCCGAACTCCTCCGGGTTCAGCGACTGGAGGTAGCGGGTGAGATGGCGGAGCTTCTCCTGGCCGGCCCTCGCCTTCTTGAGGTAGAGGGCGAAGCGGTCCTCGGCGGGCCGGATGGCGGGGAAGAGGGCCACCAGCTCCCGGCGTCGCAGCTCCTCGAGGACGGCGTAGCGGGGCGCCAGCAGGACGCCCATGCCCGCCACGGAGGCGTGGATCATGGCCCGGATGTGGTCCACGGTGATGATGCGCCCCAGGTGCGGCTGCTCGTGCTCGGGCACGGCTGCCAGGAAGCGGTTCCACCAGGCGCCGGCCTTGTCCAGGGAGAGCACCGGGGCCGTGTCCAGGTCGAGGGGCGAGGCCAGCCGGAAGGCCTTGCGCAGCGCGGGGGCGCAGGCCACCACGTAGGTCTCCCGGAAGAGGGGGAACTGCTTCAGGGCGGGCAGGGGATGCTCCACGCAGTCAATGATCAGGTCCACCTCGTCCCGCAGCAGGGGCTCCAGGAGGTCCGGGCGGAGGGTGAAGTCCACGTCGAGATCGGGGTGTTCCGCCAGGAAGGGGGGCATGTGCTTCATGAGGATGCTGCTCCCGAATTCCACCGTGGCGCCGCAGCGGATGAGGCCCCGGCTCTGGGCCCGGCTGCGCCGGAGGTCGTCCGCCGCCGCCTCCAGGGTGGCGAAGACCTGCTCGCAGGCCTGGTAGAGCCGACGCCCTTCGGGTGTGAGCGTCAGGCCCCGACCCCGGCGGTCCAGCAGGGTGGTGCCGGCCAGTTCCTCCAGCCTGGCCATGGCGTGGCTGACGGCCGAGGGGGTCCGGTTCAGCCGGCGGGCGCAATCCGTGAAGCTGGCGGTCTGGGCGAGCACGAAGAAGGTCCGGAGCTGCGGGAGGTCGAGGGCGGTTTCCATGGGATTGCATGATAGGCCCTGGAGGGGCACCCCCTTCCGGACTCATGCCCGGAAGGGGGCCATCCGTTCTATGCTCATAGGCCCATCCCTGGGATTTTCCCGTGCCCCCCTTCGACCCCGTTTCCATTGCCAGCCCGCCGAGGGATCCCGCGCCCGCGGGGGATGGCGTGCCTGCGTCCGGGGTCGCGGTGCCCGCCCGGTGGGTGCTGGTGGCCGTATGGGGGCTGGTGGCTCTGGCCCACGGGGCCTTGCCTCCGGAGCGCCGCGTGGCGAACTGGCCCCTGGGCTACCTCCTCATGGAGGGCCTCGCGGCCTTCAGCCTGGGCTGGCGGGCCGGGGCCAGCCGGGGGGCGTACCGCCGGGCCTGGACCCTGCTGGCGCTCTCCGTGGGGCTGGAGGTCCCCAACCTCCTCCTCCTCTACCTCGGGATGCACGGCGTGCTGGGCGCCTGGGCGGATGTCACCTCCAGCCTGTTCAGCCTGCTCACGGGCCTCCTGGTGCTGCTGGGCGTGCTGGCCTTCCCCAAGGGTCCGGAGACCCTCGGCCTCTTCTGGCGGCGGGTGCTGGACGCGTTGATTTTCGCAGTCTCGGTGCTCTTCCTGCTCTGGGCGCTGGGGGTGGAAGGTGCACTGCGGACCGCCGGCTCCCGCATGGATCTGCGAGTCCTGGCAGCCTATGTGAACGCCGCCCTGCTCGGCGGCGGAGTGCTGTTCGCCATCTCCTACCATCCCCCGAGGATCCGGGGTCCCCTGGGCTGGCTGGCAGCTTCGGTGGTGGCCTGGCTCGCGGGTCTCTCCTGGTGGGCGGTGCTCCACCTCGGCACGACCCAGTCCCACGGCGCCTGGCTGGCGGTGGTTGCGGCGATTCCCCTCTTCCAGGGCCTCGCCGCCTGGTCCCCCCGCTCCGTGGACCTGCCGGAGGATCCGGCTCACGCCATCGGGCTCCGGACCCTTCGGATGCTGCCCTACCTGCCGGTGGGTCTGGCGGTGGTCCTGATCTCCGCCCTCCTGCCTCACGCGGCCCCCGACGTGGTGCGGGGGGCCATGGCCATCCTGCTGGGGATCGTGGTGCTGCTCCTCTTCCGCCAGTACCTGGCCATCCGGGACCTGGACGCCTCCCGGCGGACCCTCGAGGCCCGCGTCCTGGAACGGACCCGGGCTCTCGAGCAGGCCCAGGACACCCTGCTGCGGGCGGAGCGCATGAACACCACGGCCCTGATGGGAGCGGGCCTCGCCCACGACCTCAACAACCTCCTGACGGCCATGCGGGCCTCCGCGGAACTGGCGAGCCTGGGCCTCGCGGAAGGCCGTGCCCCGACCCGGGAGGACCTCGACCGCATCTCGGCCACGGCCGACCGTGCCGCGGGCCTGACCCGCCAGATCATGGGCTTCGCCCGGCAGGAGGGGGAGGAGATCGCTCCGATTGATCTCTGCGCCATCCTCGCGGATGTGGAGCCGACCCTGCGGCTCCTCCTGTCCCGGAGCGTGACCCTCCTGACGAGCGTGGAGGCCGATGGGGTGTTGGCGGTGCGGAGTTCCCGGGCGCGCCTGGAACAGATGCTGGTGAACCTCGTGAGCAACGCCGTGGACGCCATGCCCGAGGGGGGGCGTCTGGATATCCGGGCCGGCCGGGACTCCCGGGAGCCCGGGTGGGTGCTGCTCGAGGTGGCCGATACGGGCTGCGGCATGCCCCCGGAGGTCCAGGCGCGGATCTTCGAACCCTTCTTCACCACCAAGCCGCCGGGGAAGGGCACCGGGCTGGGGCTGCCCTCGCTCAAGGCCCTGGTGGAGGAGGGGGGCGGCCGGCTGGAGGTGGCCAGCAGGACCGGCGTGGGCACCCGATTCCGCATCCTCCTGCCCGAGTTTTGTGAATCAAATTCACCGCATTCATGAATCGAATGAATTTTGTTTGAAGCGGAAAGGACGCTACAAAGGTTTCCAGGAGGCATGACCATGCAGGAGACCTTGAAGGCGCTTTCGATTTCCGATGTCAATCCCGGGGGGTTCGCCGGCGACTGGATGGGTGGCGGCAAGCACCAGACCGTGGTCAGTCCCGTGAACGGCGAGAAGCTGGCGGCCGTGGCCAATGTCACGCCCGCCGAGTTCGACACCATCCTGGGCAAGTGCCACGCCGCTGCCGAGGCCTGGAAGCAGGTGCCGGCCCCCAAGCGCGGAGAGGTGGTGCGCGCCCTGGGCGACGAGCTGCGCAAGCACAAGGAGGCCCTGGGCATGCTGGTGAGCCTCGAGATGGGCAAGGCTCTGCGTGAGGGCCTGGGCGAGGTCCAGGAGATGATCGACATCTGCGACTTCGCCGTGGGCCTCTCCCGCCAGCTCTACGGCCTGACCATGACCAGCGAGCGCGGCCAGCACCGCATCCAGGAGCAGTGGCACCCCCTGGGCGTCGTGGGCGTCATCACCGCCTTCAACTTCCCCGTGGCCGTGTGGAGCTGGAACACCGCCATCGCCCTGGTCTGCGGCGACACCGTGCTGTGGAAGCCCTCCAGCAAGACCCCGCTCACCGCCATCGCCTGCACGAAGATCGCCGAGACCGTGCTCCGCCGCTTCGGCTACGACCCCGCCATCTGCAGCCTCACCATCGGCAAGGGCAGCGAGATCGGCGACCTCATCAACACTGACCCCCGCGTGGCGCTGGTGTCCTACACCGGCTCCGTCCCGGGCGGTCGCCACGTCGGCAAGCTGGTGCAGGAGCGCTTCGGCCGCCAGATCCTCGAGCTGGGCGGCAACAACGCGGTGATCGTCAGCGACAAGGCCGACCTTGATATCGCCCTGCGCACCATCTACTTCGGCGCCATCGGGACTTCCGGCCAGCGCTGCACCTCCACCCGGCGCATCATCGTCCACGCCTCCATCTACGAGACGTTCAAGCAGCGCCTCCTGGACGCCTACCGCAAGACCTCCATCGGCGATCCCCGTGAGGCCAAGAACCTCATGGGCCCCCTGGTGGACCCGGCGGCCGTGGATACCCTGCTGGCCGCCATCGAGACCGTGAAGGCCCAGGGCGGCAAGCTCCTCATCGGCGGCGAGAAGCTGCCCCTGCCCGGCGGCTGCTACGTGACCCCGGCCATTGCCGAGGTGTCCGGCAACCTGGACATCGTCAAGGAGGAGACCTTCGCGCCCCTCCTCTACCTCATGAAGTACACGACGCTGGACGAGGCCATCGCCCTCCAGAACGGCGTGCCCCAGGGCCTCTCCAGCGCCATCATCACCAACGACCTGGTGGAGAGCGAGCGCTTCCTGTCCGTCACGGGCAGCGACTGCGGCATGGCCAACGTGAACGCCGGCACCAGCGGCGCCGAGATCGGCGGTGCCTTCGGGGGCGAGAAGGAAACCGGCGGCGGCCGCGAGAGTGGCTCCGACGCCTGGAAGGCCTACATGCGCCGCCAGACCACCGTCATCAACTTCAGCGGCAAGGTCGAGCTGGCCCAGGGCATCACGCTGGATATTTGAGTGCTTCTGGCAAACGACTGACCACGAAGACGGCAAGACCACGAAGGGGAATGAACAGGGCTTGTTCGTGGTCTTCGCGGTCTTCGTGGTTTTGGCTTTCTCATCCGTCCAACCATCGAGGTGAACCATGTCGCTCGGCATCTTCAAGGTTCCGCATCCCGTCAACGAGCCCGTGAAGGGCTACACGCCCGGCTCGCCGGAGCGGGCGTCGCTTTCGGCCAAGCTCAGGGAGATGGCCTCCCAGAAGATCGAGATCCCGCTGATCATCGGCGGGAAGGAGATCCGCACCGGGAAGATGGCCAAGGCCGTCATGCCCCACGACCACGGCCACGTCCTGGCGGATGTGCACCTGGGCGGCGAGGCCGAGGTGAAGCTGGCCATCGAGGCCGCCGCCAAGGCCAAGGCCGAGTGGGCCGCCCTGCCCTGGGAGGCCCGCGTCTCCATCTTCCTCAAGATGGCCGACCTGCTGGCCGGTCCCTACCGCGACGTGCTGAACGCCTCCACCATGCTGGGCCAGAGCAAGACCTGCCACCAGGCCGAGATTGACAGCGCCTGCGAGCTGGCGGACTTCTACCGCTTCAACAGCCACTACTACGAGCAGATCCTCCGCGAGCAGCCGGAGAGCATGCCCGGCATGTGGAACCGCATGGAGCACCGGCCCCTGGAGGGCTTCGTCTTCGCGGTGACGCCCTTCAACTTCACCTCCATCGCCGGCAACCTGCCCACCGCCCCCGCCCTCGTGGGCAACACAGTGGTTTGGAAGCCCGCCAGCACGGCCCTCTACAGCGCCCACTTCCTCATGAAGCTCTGGAAGGAGGCCGGCCTGCCCGACGGCGTCATCAACATGGTGCCCGGCAGCGGGGCGACCATCGGCAATCCCGTGCTGGCCAGCTCCCAGCTCGCGGGCATCCACTTCACCGGCTCCACGAGCGTCTTCAACGGCATGTGGCGCACCGTGGGCCAGAACCTGGAGAGCTACAAGGGCTACCCCCGACTTGTGGGCGAGACCGGAGGCAAGGACTTCATCGTGGCCCACCCCAGCGCCGATCCCGTGGCGCTCACGGTGGCCATCGTCCGCGGCGCCTTCGAGTACCAGGGCCAGAAGTGCTCCGCCGCCAGCCGCGCCTACGTGCCCAGCAACCTGTGGCCGAAGGTGAAGGAGATGCTCGTGCCCATGGTCGAGAGCCTCAAGATGGGCGACATCCAGGACTTCTCCAACTTCATGGGCGCCGTCATTGACGCCAATTCCTTCCGCGACCAGAAGAACGCCATTGACGAGGCCAGGGCCTCCAACGACGCCAGCATCCTGGTGGGCGGCCAGTACGACGACAGCAAGGGCTACTTCGTGCGGCCCACGGTCATCGAGGCGAAGAACCCCGGCTTCCGCACCATGTGCGAGGAACTCTTCGGTCCCGTCTTCACCCTGCACGTCTACGACGAGACGAAGTGGAACGAGACGCTGGACCTGGTGGATTCCACCAGCCCCTACGCCCTCACGGGCGCCGTCTTCAGCCAGGACCGCTACGCCGTGCAGCAGGCCCTCGCGCGCCTGCGGAACTCGGCCGGCAACTTCTACGTCAACGACAAGCCCACCGGCGCGGTGGTGGGCCAGCAGCCCTTCGGCGGTGCCCGCGCCAGCGGCACCAACGACAAGGCCGGCTCCATGCTGAACCTGCTCCGCTGGATCAGCGCCCGCGCCATCAAGGAGACTTTCGTGCCCCCCACGGACTACCGGTACCCCTACATGAGCTAGGCGGGAACACCTCTGCGCAGGAGGCGGCCTTCCGGGGCCGCCTTCCGCGTACCGGAGCGTCAGGCGCCGAGGGACTCGGCCACGGCGCGCACGCCGGGCACCAGGGCCAGGGGATCGGCGTGCGGTTCGATCCCGACGGACAGGTGGCCGCCGGGGGCCGGATAGACCAGCTCGAAGAAGCTGCCGTAGCGCAGGATCAGGTACTCCAGGCCGCCGCAGTCCAACTCGCCCCGCCGGGAGGCGAGGGTGAGGAGGGTGGGATTCACCAGGAGCTCCTCGTACTTGTCCGATTCGGAGGCGCTGGCGTTCGCAAGGTTCGGGCGCATGGCCGAGACCAGTCGCCCCCCGTGGAGGCGCGCCACGTACCGGATATCGGGCGAGAGGGCGAAGACGCGGTCGAGCACGGAGTCCATGGACACGCTCCTCGGATCGAGAGCCGGCTTCCGTGATAGCAGGCCGGGCGGCTTCGCACCACGCCCGGATCGGCGCAGGATGGAGCCGGGAGGCTCCCATGGCGATCCGGGTGGTGCGGCTGGGCAGTCCGAGGGCGGAAGGCGAGGGCCTGCGACTGGGCACGGTGCGGCGCCCGCCGCGGGGCGTCCCCAAGGCGGAGTTCGCCTCGCGGGACTTCTACGACGTGTGGATGCCGGAGCTGGCTCCCAGCGATGGGCTGGTGAAGGAGGCGCAGGGGGCCGAGACCGAAGCCCAGTGGAGGGGCTTCCTGCGGAAGTACCGCGCCGAGATGGCCCAGCCCGAGCGGGCGCGCCTGCTGGATCTCCTGGCGGCCCTCTCCCATCGGACGGACTTCTCGGTGGGCTGCTACTGCGCCGACGAGGCGAGGTGCCACCGCTCGGTCCTCCGGGACCTCCTGGCCGAGCGGGGAGCGCGCATGGCCTGAGGCCGGGCCCCTCCCCGGGGATGGGCATCAAGGCGGCCCGCTTCGGGCGTGGACCTCGGCGAGGGCGGCCCGGAGCTCGTCCAGGCTGAAGGGTTTGGGCAGCAGGCGCACGCGGGGATGGGCGGTAGCAAGATCCAGGGCCCTCTGGTCGGCCCGTCCGGTGGCCAGCAGGACGGGCACCTCCGGCAGGAGGCTCCGCAGTTCCTGGAGGGTGCGGGCCCCGCCCCAGCCGGGCATGTTCAGGTCCAGCAGCACCAGGGCCGGGCGGAAGCCCGCCACCAGGGCCTCCAGGGCCGCCTCGCCGGAGGAGGCCACCCGCGTGCGGTGGCCGAGGGCCTCCAGTTGGCTCGAGACGGCGGCCTGGACGAGGTCGTCGTCGTCCACCAGCAGGAGGTCCAGGCCTTCCGCGGGGAGGGGCCGGGGCGGCACCCCCGCCGCTGGGGGCAGCGGCACGGCGGCCGGGGCTGGGGGGAACCGCAGCGCCACGGTGGTGCCCTCCCCGGGCCGGCTGCGCAGCTCCAGGCTGCCGCCGTGCGCCTTCACGGTGCTGTAGGCCTGGGAGAGACCCAGACCCGTCCCCTTGCCGTGGGCCTTGGTGGTGAAGAAGGGATCCAGGGCGCGCTCCAGCACCTCGGGGGCCATGCCGGTGCCGGTGTCGCTGACCGTGAGGAGCACCTCGCCGGAAGCCAGGGCACAAGTGGCCAGGGTGAGCCGCCCGCCCTCCGGCATGGCGTCCATGGCGTTCACGCAGAGGTTCATCAGGACCAGCCCGAGGGCGTCCGGGTCGCCCAGGATCGGCCCGGCGGCGGGATCGAGAACCTCCCGGACCTCGATGTTGGCCGGCAGGGTGCGCTCCAGGAGGCGGATCTCCTCCTGGACCAGGGACCCCAGGGCTACCGGGCGCTGCTGCCCCGCCACGTCCTTGCGGGCGAAGTCGAGCAGCCCCTTGACCATGTTGCGTCCCCGCAGGCAGGCCTTGGTGATGGTCTGGAAGGTGCGGTGCAGCGGGGCGCCCTCGGGCTGGAGGTCGAGCTGCAGGGTGGCCATGCCGAGGATGGCGCCCAGGACGTTGTTCATGTCGTGCGCCACGCCGCCGGCCAGGTTGCCGAGGCTCTCCATCTTCTGGGCGGTCCGCAGGGCCTCCTGGGTCCTCAGCTCGTCCGTGATGTCCCGGAAGACGCCGAGGCTTCCCAGGAACCGGCCCTCGCCATCCATCCGCGGCGTGACGGTGATGTCGAGGATGCGCCGGCTCCCGTCGTCCCGGCGGATGGGGAGCCGATAGGCGTCGGTGTGGCCCACCTGGCGTCGCCGCGTCTGCTCGCCCACCTGCTGCCAGCCCGCCTCGTCCACGAATTCCCGGAGGCTGCGCCCCGCCAGTCCCCCCGGGGCGACGCCGAAGATCCGCTCGGCTTCCGGATTGGCCATGACGAAGGTGTCCTCAGGATCGGCTTCCGACACCCCTTCGCCGAGGATCTCCACCAGTTCCCGGTGGCGGGCCTCGCTGGCCCGGAGGGCCTCGTCGGCCGCCCGCTGTTCGCTGATGTCGCGGATGACGCTGATGATGCGGCCCCGGCCGGGCACGTAGGTGGCGGAGACCTCCACCGGGTAGGTGCTGCCATCGGCCCGGCGGTGGCGGGCGAAGAACCGCCCTGCGCCGTCCCGCACCAGCTGGGCGGCGTGCCGTGCGCTCTCCTCCGGCGTCTCCGAGGTGTCCAGGACGCTGATGGGCAGACCCCGGAGCTGCGCCAGGGCGTAGCCGGACATCCTCAGGTAGGCGGCATTGGCGTCCTGGACTTTGCCATCCGGACCCACGACGAGGATGCCGTCCGGGCTGGTCTCCCAGAGGGCTTCGTACTCCTCCGCCAGGGCCTGTCCCCGGGCCTCCTGGACCTTGAACTGGAAGGCACTGCGCTGGATGAGGGTGAACACCGGGGTCAGCAGCCCCAGGAGCCGCAGCACGTCATCGCTGCGGTGGAGGTCCAGGTGCCCGAGGACGGCCAGGCTGCCGACCCGCTCCCTCCCGGCCCGCAGGGGCGTCAGGCTCAGGCTCTCCACGCCCAGGGCTTCCAGAAGGCACGTATCCTCCGGGTCGCCGGCCCGGGTGAAGAAGCGGGCCCCCGGCGCCTCAGGATGCCGGGCCACGAGGCGCAGGAGGGGCTCGAGGGGCAGGGCCTCCCGCACCCTCTCCGGTTCCAGGGCCACGATCCGGGTGGCGCCTGCCAGGGGATCGGGGCCGTGCTGGAGGAGCAGCACCGCCCGGGCGCCCATGAATTCCCGGAGTTGCTGGACGAGGAAGCGCCCCATCTGGCCGGGGTCCTCGGAAACCTTCAGCAGTTCCTCGAGGAGATCGAGGACCATGAACTGGATGGCGGCTCCGTCGGGGGGCCGCGGGGTGTCACCCGGCATCGCGGGCACCCGCCGCATGGATCGCCTGCTGGAGGCTCGCCAGGAGGGGATCCAGGGACACCGGAAGGACCTCCACCGGGAGGCCGAGGAAGTCACCGGCTTCCGCCAGGGTGGCATGGGGCACCGGCAGGACCCCCGTGTCGAGGTACACCACCCGGGTGTGCAGCTCCTGCATGAACTCCCGTGCGCAGGGTCCCAGCAGGCCCAGCTGTCCCACGAACACCTTCCTCCACTCGAGCGCCCATTCGGGCATGAGGAAGAAGGCACCCTCCCGCCGCAGCCTGCGGTAGACCTCGGATCCCAGGACGATCTCGCAGCAGTTGATGCCCTGCGTCCGGCCGGTGCCGGGCTGGGTCTCGTAGTCCGTCATGTGGCCGCAACAGTCGCCGTAGGCCAGGACCAGCGGGGCGCCAGCAACCTCCTTCCGGGTGGCGGCCATGGCCGCCTCGAGCCGGGCGTCCAGGCGCTCCGGCACCATGTGGAGCATGGAGGGGAGGTACTCCACCGGCAGGTCCAGGCACCCGGAGGCTCGGAGCGCCTCGATCTCCCGGCGGAAGATCGCGCAGGCCAGGCAGCGGAAGGGGGCCGCGGGAGCGCTCATGCCGGGCTGCCTCCGGCCCGGCACACCGCCTCGACGATGGCCTGGAGGCAGGCCGGCGGCGTGTCCAGGGGGATGTCCGCATCCGAGGTGGCCAGGATGAACTGCCGGTCCGCGCCGCGTCGGGCCAGCACCCGGTCGCAGCGCTCCCCCACCGCTTCCGGTGTCAGATCGGCCAGGCCGGGACCATCCAGGTTGCCCAGCAGCAGGGGGCCCCGGCCCAGGACCCCCCGGGCCTCTGCGGGGTCCTCGTCGGAGCCGAGCAGGTAGCCCACCGTGTTCGGCAGGGCGAGAAATCCCCCCAGATGCGGCAGGAGCGGGCATCCGCCGTGGTGGAGGATCGCGGGCCCTGGAAGCTCCGCCAGGGCCTGCTCCAGGCAGGGCCGCGCCAGGTCCCGGGCGACAGTCTCCGATACCACGAAGGGGTTGGCGAGGTTGGCGGTGAAGGCCAGGGCCGTGGCTCCGTCCGCCAGCAGGGCGTTGCCCAGCGCCACGAAGAAGGGGACGAGCCGGTCCAGGAGGGCCCGGGCCGCGTCCGGATGGAAGAGCAGCGCATCCAGCCAGGCCTCCAGGCCGATGATGACGGGCGGCAGGTCCATGGGGCCGGCCAGCAGGCCGATGATGGGCACCTCCCCCGCGTACTTCCGGGCGAGGATGCGGACGCTCTCCCGCAGGTAGAGCAGCTGGGGATGGCTGTCCACGTCCGGGACGGGCAGGGCCAGGGCTGCCTCGGCGGAAGGGGCGGCGAAGGCGGCCACGTTGGGGGGATTGCGCCGGGGCTCGCTCGTCCGGCTGCCGAAGGCCGCGCCTACGCCGGCCAGGGCGAAGGGGCTGGGGAGGAGGTCGGGGCTGAAGGTCTCGCGGATGGCCATCTGGCCCTCCGCGTAGCGGGCGGCATCCCGGTAGTGCTCCGCCAGGGGGACGCCCGTGAGGCGGGCGCCGTAGAGGCCGGCGTTGAGCAGGAAGGCCGGCCGGTCGGCGGGCTGGTCCTGGAGGGCGGCCAGCACCCGTCCGAGGCTGTTCATGGCTCGACCTCCCCCGCCAGGATCGAGGCTCGCTGCCACAGCTCCGCGAACAGGGCGGGCGCTTCCAGGGCGCTGGGTGCGGTGCCGTCGCCGCCGAAGGTCGCCACCAGCTCCGGGCGGAGTTTGAAGACCGCGCCGCCCAGGGCCAGCTGGACCCTGCCCGCCAGCCCGCGCTGCTCCATCGCCTCCCGCAGCCTGGCGGCGTTCTTCGCCGTGGTGTACATCATGGCCGAGGCCCCGATCACCCGGGCGCCGCAGGCCTCGGCGGCCTCGATGAAGCGGGCAGGAGTCACGTCCACGCCGAGATCCTGCACGTCCCAGCCGTCGGCCCGCAGGAAGGCGCCCACCATCTTGCGGCCCAGGGGATGGAAATCGTCCTCCACGTTGCCCAGGACGACCGGCCCCTTGAGGGGGGCCCGGGCCTCCCCGCGGGCGCCGGCCTCCTCCAGAAGGCGGGCCAGCACGTCCTCGGCCACCTTCGCCGCCACGTAGCCGGTGGCCAGGCTGAAGCCGAGCTTCCGGTGGGCCCAGAGTCGGCCGAAGGTCTCCAGGGTGGGCGAGAGCAGGTCCGGCACCACCCGCTCGAAGGGATGCGTCTCGGCCCAGGCCTCGATCACCGCCCGCGCTCCGGCCCGGTCGGCCTGCTGGATGGCATCCAGGAGCGCCTGCTGGGCATCGGGTTCCATGGGGCCTCCAAAGGCAGCGGAGGGCCGGGAGCGGACCGGCTCCCCTGGGATGTTTCCGCGAGGATCCGGTCAGCTTATCGGAAGGAGGGGGACTGGATTCAAGTCCAGACAACGAGGGGTGCCCGATGGCACCCCTCCCTGCGGGGCGTCCGCGCCTCAGGCGGTGGTGCCGCCCGTGCTGCTGCTCCCCTGGTCCTGGAGGGCCTGGAACAGGCTGGCCCAGAGGCTCTGGGTGGAGGAGGCATCGGCCGTGCTGTCCGTGGCGCTCTGGGTGCTGCTGCCCCCGTGCGGGTGGTGGTGGCGGGGGTGGGCCTGCACCTGGGCCTGGAGGGTCTGGAAGGCGCTCTGGGCGGCAGAGAGATCGCCGGAGCCGAGGGCGCTGCCGAGGGCCGCGAAATCCGAGGCCATTGGATGGGTGCCGCTGGTGCCGCTGGCTCCGGCGGGCTGGTGGGCCTGCATCTTGGCCTGCATGGCGGCGTAGGCCTGCTGGGCCCCCGCCAGGTTCCCGGACTGGATGAGCTGTCCGAGGTTCTGGAGGTCCGCCTGGAAGGGATCCTGGCCCTGCCCCTGCGCCTGGAGCAGCGCCTGGGCCTGGGCGGACAGCGTGACGCTGTCGCTGGAGAGATCCAGGGGATCCGCACTGTCCCCCGAACTGCCCGATCCGCTGGAGGTCCCCAGGTAGGAGAAGAGGTTGAGGGCCTGGGTGCTGCTGGCCCCGATGGCTGAGATGGTCATGGTTCCCTCCTTGGGGGTGGTGGAGCGCGGCTCCTTCGCACTCCCGCAAGGGCCTCGCCAGCCACGCCGACCTTGTATCGGTGTGCGGCCGTCCGGACGGGAGGGTCCGGGGCCCAATGGCGGCTCGGGGCCGCCGAACCGCATGGGGTGCGGGCGGAATGGGGCGGCGCCGCTCCGGGGGTCCGGGAAAAGGGGCGGAATTTGTCCAGGCGAACCCAGGCGGAGTGGGCTCTCGGGAACGG
>DAIDKC010000305.1 GCA_027451045.1 Holophagaceae bacterium
AGCGCCAGACCGCCCAGGCCCTGGCCGGCCAGCTCCAGGCGCCGAGCTACCTGTTCGGCCGCGCCCTCACCCAGGCCCTGGTACCCGCCGACGATCCCGCCCTCCGGGAGGCCACGCCCCAGTCGGTCATGGGCCTCAGCCTGGCGGATGTCCAGGCCTACCACGCCCAGGTGTTCCGGCCGGACCTTGCCACCGTCGTCGTGGTGGGGAAGGTCACGCCCCGGGAAGCCGAGCGGGTGGTCGCCAAGTACCTCGGGGACTGGAAGGCCTCAGGCCCCCGGCCGGCGGTGGATCTGCCCCCCGTCCCGCCCAATGCGGCCTCCCAGGCGGTGGTGCCCGATCCCACGGCGGTGCAGGACACGGTGGTCCTGGCAGAGACCCTCGGGGTCAACCTGCATGATCCCGCACACTACGCCCTCAACCTCGGCACCCAGGTGCTGAGCGGCGGGACCTTCGCCTCTCGGCTCTACCACGACCTGCGCGTCAAGGCCGGGCTGGTCTACTACGTGAACGGCATGCCGGACCTGGGCCTCACCCGGAGCCGCTTCGTCATGAACTTCGGCTGCGATCCGGACAAGGTCAGCCAGGCCCGCAGCCTCGCGCTGCGCGACCTGAAGGCCATGCAGGACGCGCTGGTCACCCCCGCCGAGCTCACCCGGGCCAAGGCCCAGATGATGCGTGCCATCCCCCTCGGGGAGTCGAGCATCGGCGCCATCGGCGGTCGGCTGCTCTACTACGCCCAGCACGACCTGCCCCCCGACACGGCCACTGTGGCCGCGCGGCACTACCTGGCCATCACCGCCCCCGAGATCCGGGCGGCGTTCAAGAAGTGGCTCGATCCCGACCGCTTCGCCACCGTCGTCAAGGGGCCCGCGCCCAAGTAGTCCGCGATCCACTCGCGCAACGGAGGCCGGCTTGTGCCGGCCTCCGTCAGTTGATGACCTTGATGCGGGGCGGGGCCTGGGGTCGCTCGCGTTCCTTCGGGATGAAGAGCCCACCCAGGAGGGCCGCCACGAGGCTCGTCACGAGGGCGCCGAAGAAGCCCGCCCAGAAGCCGGACACGCTGAAGGAGAGCCCCAGGCGGGTGGAAAGCGTGCCGGTGAGCCAGAGCATCAGGCCGTTGATGACGAGGCTGAAGCAGCCGAAGGAGCAGACCATCGGCACCAGCGCCACGAACTTCAGCAGGGCGCCCAGGGTGGCATTCAGGAGGCCCAGGATCACGGCCACGGCCAGCAGGTCCACGAAGGCCCCGTGGTGGATGCCCGGCACCACGACCGACGCCACCAGCAGCCCGATGGCGGAGAAGAGGAAGCGGAGGAGCGTGCGCATCAGGGCATCCCGTCCTTCTCGTTGGACTGGGTGATGACGCTGCCGGGCGGGACGCTGCGGGTGAGCCAGACGTTGCCGCCGATGGCGCTGCCCTTCCCGAGGGTGATGCGGCCCAGCACGGTGGCATTGGAGTAGATGATGACGTCGTCCTCCACCACCGGATGGCGGGGGATGCCCTTCACGGGGTTCCCGAACTCGTCCAGGGGGAAGCTCTTGGCGCCCAACGTCACGCCCTGGTAGATCCGAACGTTGCGTCCGATCACGCAGGTCTCGCCGATGACGACGCCGGTGCCGTGGTCAATGAAGAAGCGCTCGCCGATCCGCGCCCCGGGGTGGATGTCAATTCCCGTGAGGCTGTGGGCGTGCTCGGTGATCATGCGGGGCAGCAGGGGCACGTCCAGCTTCAGCAACTCGTGGGCCAGCCGCTGGCTGGTGATCGCCAGGAGCCCGGGATAGCAGAAGAGCACCTCGTCGGGACTGGTGGCCGCCGGGTCGCCCTCGAAGCCCGCCTGGATGTCCGTGGCCAGCAGGCGCCGCACCTCCGGCAGCCTCGCCAGGAAGGCCCGGGCGAGGTCGAGCGCCCGGTCCTCGCAGGCGCCGCAGGCGGGATCCGAAGCCATGAGGCCCCGCTGGATCTGCTCGGCCAGCCCGTGCAGGACCCGGTCCATGCGGGCCCCCAGGTGGTAGCGCAGGGTCTCCGCCTTCAGTTCCGAGATGCCGAAATAGCCCGGGAACAGCAGAGCCCGCAGTTCCTCCACGAGACCTGCCAGGGCGGTCCGCGAGGGGAACTCGCGACGCCCGAGGGGCATGTCCGTGAGGGCCGTGGCGGCCTCGGCCAGGGCGGCGACGACGGCGTGGAGGTCGGGGGTGGGTTCCTGCGGCATGGGAGTGAGGATACTCCGCCGGGGTCTCAGTAGGTCCAGCTCAGGCTGCAGCCGGTCTCCTTCGCCAGGCGCTCGGCGAGGTTCGGGTCGTGCTTCAGGCGCAGGTTGTGACCGGAGCGGACCCGAGCCACGAGGCCTTCCTTCGAACGGTACTCGAAGGTGACGGGCAGCTCCCCCGGGTGATCCCGCAGGATCGCCTCCAGCGACGGCGGGCACTCGCCCACGGGGAGGCGCACGAGGGCGCCCGTGAAGCCCCGTCCCTGGAAGGCCTCCAGGGGCTCGAGCTGGGTGGCGAAGAGCTTCACCACCATCTGCTCGTCCTCCTCCTCGTCCTCCCCGCTGCCGCCCCCGGCGGCGGTCATCGTCTCCACCCGGAGCTCGCCCGTGATGCGCAGCATGGATTCGGGGAGGGCCAGGTGGCCGTACTGCTCGAAGGGCCGCCGTCCGGGCTTCTTGGTGATGGGATCCCACTTGCTGGCCATGAGCAGGACCTCCAGCTTGCCGGTGAGGTCCTCGACCTGGAGGATGGCCCAGGGCTCGCCCTTCTGGTTGGTCTTGAAGGCCACGCTGGTCACCATGACGCCCACGGCCACCTCGTCGCGATCCTTGAGCCGGCCGGCGGTGGCGTCCGCCAGCACCTTGGCGATGGAACCGTGGGTGTGCACCTGGAGGGCGTCCGCGAACTCCTCCAGGGGATGGCCGCTGACGAAGAGTCCCAGGATCTCGCGCTCGGCCTTCAGGCGCTCCTTGCGGTCCCAGGGCTCGATGTCTTCGGGCACCCGCCAGTCCTCGCTGAGGCTGGCCATCTCCGCGTCGTCGAAGAGGCTGGTGAGGCCCAGGTCCGCGCCGCCGCCGCGGGACGCCGCGGAGAGGGCGTCCGGCAGGCCCTCCAGCAGGGCCCGGCGGTTGGGTTCCAGGCTGTCGAAGGCGCCGGCCTTGATGAGCGACTCCCACACCTTGCGGTTGGCTTTCTGGAGGTCGGTGCTCTTGAGGGCGTGGAAGAGATC
>DAIDKC010000306.1 GCA_027451045.1 Holophagaceae bacterium
TGCCCCAGGTGATGGTGGTGCGGCTGATGGAGAGATCCTGCAGGTTCCCCCGCTCGCCGCCGGGCGCGACGAACTGCTTCACCTCGTTGAAGCGGAAGTCGGGCTGCACGAAGCCCGGACACTTTTCATACAGCTGAATGAGCCAGTTCTCGTAGGCCGAAAGGCGGAAGAAGTAGCTCTCCTCCTCCAGCTCCACCAGCTGGTGGGCGAGGCCCTGGGCCTGCAGCTCCTTGGCCTGGGTCTCGGTGACGTAGGCCTCGTCGCTGACGGAATAGAGGCCCTTGTAGGTGGCCTTGTAGATGTCGCCGGTGGCCAGCAGCTTCTCGAACCAGCCCTGCACAGTGGCCCGGTGGTCGGCATCCGTGGTGCGGATGAAGCGGTCGTGGGTCATGCCCATCCGCCCCCACAACTCCGTGTAGTTGGCCACCACCTCGTCGGCCAGGGCCTTGGGCGCGATGCCCCGGGCCGCGGCGGCCTTCTCCACCTTCTGGCCGTGTTCGTCGGTGCCGGTGAGGAAGCGCACGTCTTCGCCCGACATCCGGTGGAACCGCGCGATCACGTCCGCCAGCACCGTGGTGTAGGTGTGGCCGATGTGGGGCCGGTCGTTGACGTAGTAGATGGGCGTGGTGAGGTAGAAGGGCTTGGCCACGGGCGCTCCAGGCCTCCCAGTCTAGCGGCCCCCTCCCATCCCCGCGACTCCGGCCCGCCGCCAGCAGGTGGCCACGTGGTCGTTCACCAGGCCCAGGGACTGCATGTAGGCGTACATGATCGTCGGCCCCACGAAGGTGAAGCCCCGCTTCTTCAGCGCCCGGCTCAGGGCCTCGGCCTCGGGGGTCACGGCCGGGACGTCTGCCAGGGTCTGCGGGTGGTTCACCTTCGGCACCCCGCCCACGAAGGGCCAGAGGAAGGCATCGAAGCTGCCGCACTCCTTCTGCACGGCCAGGAAGGCCCGGGCGTTCGTCCGGGCGGCGAAGACCTTCAGCCGGTTCCGCACGAGGCCGGGATTCTGGAGCAGGACCTCCAGCTGGGCATCAGTCATGGCAGCCACCTTCGCCGGATCGAAGCCGAGATAGGCCTCCCGGTAGGCCTCGCGCTTGCGCAGGATGGTGATCCAGCTGAGGCCGGCCTGGGCTCCCTCCAGCACCAGTTTCTCGAAGAGGCGGCAGTCGTCGTGCTGGGGCACGCCCCACTCCTCGTCATGGTAGGCGAGGTAGAGCGGATCGTCCCCGCACCACCCGCAGCGCTGGATGTTCTCGGCCATGATGGCTCCCGTTCCCCCCCGGACGCTGAACCGGGCGGCCCAGCCGCCCGGTTCCGCGCGGATCGAAGCCCCTCAGGCTTCGGTGACCGTCGCCTTGACGATGCGGTCGTTGGCGCGGATGGCCTGGACCACCTTGATGTCGGCGTCCGAGACGCACTGGCCAAAGACGGTGTGGACGCCGTCCAGGTGCTGAACGTTGCGACGGTCACCGTTCACCACGAAGAACTGGCTGCCACCGGTGTCCTTGCCGGCATGGGCCATGGAGAGGGCACCCAGCTTGTGCTGGTGGGGGTTCCCGGCGGTCTCGCACTTGATCTTCCAGCCGGGGCCGCCGGTGCCGGGCATGCCCTTGGCCCCCTCACGGGTGTTGGGGCAGCCGCCCTGGATGACGAAATCCGGGATCACCCGGTGGAAGGCGAGGCCATCGTAGAAGCCATCCTCGATCAGCTTCACGAAGTTGGCCACAGTCCCGGGCGCCTCCTTCGGGAAGAGCTCCAGGTTGATGTCGCCCTTGTCGGTCTGGAGCAGCACGCGGGTCATGATTGGCCTCCCTGAGTTGGAGGACCCAGGATAAGGTTCCAGGTGCCCGGAGTCAGCATGAACTTCCCG
>DAIDKC010000307.1 GCA_027451045.1 Holophagaceae bacterium
AACCGTCCCCGGGTCGAAGGCGGTGACGAGCCAGACCCTGGCCAAGGCTGAGGTCCGAATCCCAGGGCTGGCAGAGAGGGCAGGATCCCTGGCGGGCGATTCACCGAAGCGCAGCTACAGCCTGAATTCGTGTGGACCCGCGACCGTCACATCCATGAGCTCTGGTGCGGCCGGACCAAGAAGGGCTTGAAGCTCCACCTGCGGTGTCGAGGTCGCCAGCCACCTCCCCCACTCCGATGGGCCCAGGATTGCGGGCATCCGGTGGTGGGGAAGGTCGGCGATCAACTCGTTCGGCGCGGTGGTGATCACTGTGGCGGTCCCGTGTTCCAGCCCGGTCTCGGGATCCGTCCACATCCCCCACAGCCCCGCAAAGACGAACATATCCACACCTGTCGGCACGATGGTGCAGGGCGTGCCCTTCTTCGAACCTGGGGGCTTCGGCCACTCGAACCAGGCGCTGACCGGGATGAGGCAACGCTGGGTCTTGAACGGCTTGGCGTAGAGGCGGCCCGTGGCGAGCTTGTCGTCCCGGGCATTGAAGGTGAAGTATTCGCTGATGAACCCGCGGCTCGGTGCATTCGGGGGAAGGAAACCCCAGATGTAGCTGGTGGCCACCCGCCTCCCATCGATGAGCCGGACGACTGGGATCAGGTTCGTGGGCAAGACGTTCGGGTTGGGCACCAGCCAGTCATCCGTGGCCCCATGGGCGCCCAGGTGTTCGAGGACCAAACCCGCCAAGCCCTTCTTCACTGCCACGCGTCCACACATGGGCTCCCCCGGATCGTGGCCCCCATCATGCTCGTGTCCAACCTGTGAGCGCACCTTCGCCAGGAGCCGACGTGAGGGCCTCATCTGCAGGATGAAGGGTAGCGCGTTCGTCTTTTTTTCGCCATGCTTGGATCCCCCCAGGTCGGGGTGCAGGTAGTCCATGTTGGCGGTGTGGGTCCCCGAGCTTCCATTCCAACTCGCCCGGCTTCAGGAGCCCGGGCTGGTGGGACGTCCCCTCGGCTTCCGGAGTCCTGAGGCGGGCCGCACCCCTCGGCTCTGGATGGTGGACCGGCTTGCCAAGGGCGCTGGCCTGGAAGCGGGCCTTCCCGTGGACGTGGCCCTCCACCAGGATCCGGGTCTCATCGTGCTCGACCCGGCCCCCACGACATGGATGGATGCCCGGGGCGTCTTCAGCCGTCAGCTCCTGACCTACAGCCCCCAGGGGCGTCTGGGACGCTTCGGCGAGGGCTTCGTGGACCTCCGGGGGACCGAGCGGATCCACGGTCCCGAACTGGACGCCGCGGAGGGTCTCCGGCGGGATTTCCAGAAATCTGTGGGGTGGCTGGCCCACGGAGGCCTCAGCAGTAGTCTCACCGTGTCACGCCTCGCCGCGAAGGCCGAGGACCGGATCCGTCTGGTCGAGTCGGGCGCCGAGCCCTCCTTCCTCGCGCCCCACAGCCTGGGGGTTCTTCCTGCGCTGGAGGCCCGGTCCCGAGATCGTCTCTCTCACTTCGGGCTTCATCGGGTGGGCCAGGTTCAGCCCATGGAGGTTCAGGCACTGGGGCGGGTGATCCCCCCGACGGAGGCTTACCAGGTGCTTAGGCAGGCTCGCGGGGAGGACCAGGAGCGCCTGCCCGCACTGGAGTCGGTGCGTCCCACTGAATCGGTTCGGCGAGTCGTGATGCCACCCGCCCACAAGCACGAACTGGGGATCGCAAGCTGGGTCTGGGGCCTCGTGTGGGGGTGGCGGCTGGATGGTCGTCACCTCCACCGCCTTCACTTGGCCTGGTGGGACGTGGACGACCTGCAGCACCTGCTGAAGGTCACCCTGACC
>DAIDKC010000308.1 GCA_027451045.1 Holophagaceae bacterium
ACGACGCTCCAGTTCGCGTTGGTGTTGACCATCGCGGCCATCCCGGTGGCCATGCCCACCGTGCTGTCGGTGACCATGGCGGTCGGCGCGCGGCTGCTGGCCCAGAAGAAGGCCATCGTCAGCCGTCTGGTCGCCATCGAGGAACTGGCGGGCATGGATGTGCTCTGTTCCGACAAGACAGGCACCCTGACGCAGAACAAGCTGGCCCTTGGCGCGCCCTTCTGCCTGCCGGGGGTGGTGCCCGGGGACGTGATCCTCGCCGCGGCGCTCGGCTCCCACGCCGGGTCAGAGGATGCCATTGACCAGGCCATTCTCTCCGGTCTGGAGAATCCGGGGGCCATCCAGGGCTTCCAGGTGCTCCACTTCCAGCCCTTCGATCCCGTGGGGAAGCGCACCGAGGCCCTCCTGCAAAGGCCCGACGGGACCCGCTTCAAGGTCAGCAAGGGCGCGCCCCAGGTCATCCTGTCCCTCGTGACCGACGCGGGCGGAATCCGCGCGGACGTGGAAAGGGCCATCGAGGATTTTGCGTCGAGAGGCTTCCGCTCCCTGGGGGTTGCCCGTACGGATGAGCAGGGCCAGTGGCGGTTCCTGGGGGTGTTGCCCCTGTCCGATCCTCCCAGGGAGGATTCCGCAGCCACCCTCGCGCGTGCCAAGGCGATGGGCGTGCGGGTGAAGATGGTCACGGGGGACCAGGTGGCCATCGCCAAGGAGGTGGCGCAACAGGTCGGCCTGGGAACGAATGTCCTGGATGCGGGCCTCTTTGCCGACACGGCCCATCACCTCGGGGGGCAGCTCGATGCGGCCATCGAAAGCGCGGACGGCTTCGCCCAGGTGTTTCCCGAGCACAAGTACCACATCGTGGACGTATTCCAGAAGCATGGGCACATCACCGGCATGACCGGTGACGGCGTCAACGACGCGCCGGCCCTCAAGAAGGCGGACGCTGGCATCGCTGTCTCCGGGGCCACGGACGCCGCGCGGGCCGCCGCGGATATCGTGCTGCTCACGCCCGGGCTGTCCGTCATCATCGACGCCATCAAGGAGAGCCGGAAGATTTTCCACCGGATGAACAGCTACGCCATCTATCGCATTTCCGAGACGATCCGCGTGCTGCTGTTCATGACCCTGTCCATCCTGATCTTCAATTTCTATCCGGTGACGGCCGTGATGATCGTCCTGCTGGCCCTGCTGAACGACGGCGCCATCCTGACCATCGCCTATGACCGGGTGAACTACGCGAACACCCCCGATACCTGGAACATGCATCAGGTGCTGGGCATCGCATCCGTGCTCGGCCTCGTGGGCGTGGTCGAATCCTTCGGCTTGTTCTACCTGGGCGAGCGGGTGTTCCACCTGGACCGGGCCTCCATCCAGACCCTGATCTACCTGAAGCTCTCGGTGGCGGGACAGCTCACCATCTTCATCACCCGAACGCGCGGCCACTTCTGGTCCACGCGCCCTGCCACGCTGCTGCTGGCCGCCGCCACCATCAATCAGCTCCTGGCGACCCTCATCGCGATCTTCGGATTCGGCCTCATGACGCCCATCGGATGGGAATGGGCGTTGGGGGTCTGGGGCTACGCCCTGGCCTGGCTCTTCGTGGATGATCTCATCAAGCTGGGCGCCTATCGGATCCTGGATCGCAATCAGCCTGTCCTGGCCCACTGAAATGAGGAGGAATGCATGCCTGGTGCTGGTCTAAATGGAACACTTGGGACTTTCGCGGGGAAGACCTTTCTGGACCGATGCCTCACCTACATGTCCACTCAATTGGAGATTCGAGAGACCCAGGGGGCGGAGGTGGAACCGTCACCTTCCGGTCCGGCCGTGACGATTTCCTATCAGGCCGGATCCGGCGCCCATGACATCGCCATCCGGCTTGCGGACTTGCTCAGCGCCAGGGCGCAGCCGAAGTCGGTGCCGTGGACGGTCTTTGATCGCCAATTGGTCGAAAAAGCCCTTGCGGACCATAACATGTCCCAGTCGCTGGCCAAGTTCATTCCCGAGGACCGTCAGTCCGCCCTCCGGCAGGCCATGGACACCATGTTCGGGGTGATCCCCTCGGCCTGGGATATGGTTCCGATTATCGCGGAAACCGTGCTGAATCTGGCGGATGCCGGGCATGTCATCCTGGTGGGCCGGGGTGCGAATTTCATCACGACGACAAGGCCGAACGTGTTCCATGTGCGCCTGATGGGTTCTCTGCAGAGGCGCATCCAGAGGGTCCAGGAGCGCGAGCAGCTCACCCTCGAGATGGCCACCAAGTCCGTCACCGAGGAGGATCGGGCCCGGGGGCGCTACGTGAAGACGCATTTCGGACAGGGAATCGAGGATGAACTCTTCTACCACCTCGTCATCAACACCGATCGCGTGTCCCTCGATGTTGCCGCTGGGCTGATCTCGGACGGGGCCCGCCGTTGCTTCCCCGGGATCTTCCCCTGAATCCGGGTTCCTCGCTGAACCGGGTAGGTAGATCCTCATCGGGAAGGCAGCGCGCAGTCGAGCATGCCGGCGATGAGGCAGGCGATGTTGAGGGAGTTCCGGGGGGTGCGGCAGCCGGGGGCCTTGGCCTTGGGGGCCCGGGTCGGGGAGTTGATGCCTTCCAGAGGCCCGATGCTGGACCCGCTCCAGGACCAGCGGAGAACGCCTCCGGCCTGTTCCATCCGGGTCCTGACCTCTGCCGCCCTGGGCCAGGTCCGGCCGGGTCACAGCTTCGTCTCATCCACCAGGACAAACCCGTTCCGGCGGGCCAGATCCCGTAGCATCGGAAGGAAGGCCAGGATGTCCTCCTGACCGGTGGAGACCACGTCGAACCGCATAAAGGCGGGTGTATTCTCCGCAGCTCCCTTGATGGTGGGCACATGAAGCTCCAGGTTCACGAGATCCACCGGATGATCCGCGATGAGTGCCCGGAGTTGACCGAGGAAGTGTGGGTCCCCGAATGCACCGGCGATTTCCATCCGGGTCCGGCAGGTGAAGCGAGCGAGGGACTCCTCGGCGGCCGTGCGCATGCGAAGCTCATCCTGCCTTCCGCGTCTGGCCTTGGCCTCTTCCTTCACGACCTGAAGGATCTTGTGCTCGCGCTCCACACGACGAACCACCTCTCGCGCGGGGAATCGGATGGCCTCCGTGGGGCACACCAGGGCACAGGTCGAGCAACCCACCATGCAGGAGTAGGGATGGGCGACCTGGACCTTACGCTCGGCCATCACGTACACGCCTCTCCCGCACGTCACGTAGCAGAGTTCGCACCCGATGCATGCCTGGGCATCCACCACCGGAAACCATGGGATTTCCTGCCGGGGCATGCCATGCCACGTCGCGGCGCTTGCGGGGACCATGAGGCGTCTCCTATCAGGCATCGGCCTGGACCGGATCTGGCACGGATCCCGATTCGGGCCTGGGGCGGCGGAGCCGGGCGGCCAGGCCCTCGAACAGCTCGTAGAACATGGGCACGTAGATCAGCGTCAGCAGCGTGGACACCATGAGGCCGCCGATGGCCACCACGGCCAGGGGCGAGAGGCGCTCCAGGCCGATGGCCCATTCCAGGGCGATGGGCAGCATGCCCACGGCGGTCCCCACGGCGGTCATGAGGATGGGCCGGGTGCGGGTGCGGACGGACTCGACGAGGGCTTCCTCCAGTCCCATCCCCTTGGCCCGGGCCTCCTCGATGAAGTCCAGCAGCAGGATGCTGTTCTTCACCACGATGCCGGCCAGCAGGATCATGCCCATGAAGCCAGGCATGCAGCTGTGCTTGCCCGCCAGCAGCATGGACCACACCGCCCCGATGATGCCGAGGGGGATGGCCACCATGATGGTGAGGGGGTGGATCCAGGACTTGAAGGCTGGCACCAGGCTGAAGTAGAGCAGCACCAACCCCAGCACCAGGGCCGACATCAGAGCAGTGAAGGCTTCGGTCATGGTCTTCATCTCGCCTTCTTCGCTGATCGTATAGCCCGGCGGGCGCTGCAGACCCTGAAGCGCCTTGTCTACGTTCGCCTCGATGTGCGTGACGGCCCCGGTGGCCCGGTAGCCCAGCACGTCCACCGTCTCCTGGAGGTTCTGGCGCGTGTGCAGGGTGGGAACGGAGGCTGGTTCGATGTGGCCGAGGGAGGAGAGCGGCACCGGGCCCCGCGGCGTCATCACGGGCAGCGTGGCCAGGTCGAGGTCGCTCTTGCGGCGGGCATTCTCGGCCTGCACCCACACGGCGAAGGAATCCTGGCCGGGAATCCGGAACAACGTGGCCGGCATGCCCTTCACCTGCGCGCTGATCTGGGCACTCACGGCCTCGGCGCTGACCCCGTAGATGGCCATGCGGTCCCGGTCGGGCATGAACCGGTACTCGGTGCGATCCAGGGTCCAGGTGGGCACCACGGCGGTGAGGCCCCCGACCTTCTCAAGCCGCGCCTGCACCTGTTGCCGGATCCCGTCCAGCACCTTGGGATCGGGCCCGGAGATCATCAGGTCCACCGTGGCCCGGATGGTGGAAAGGGGCGTGGCTCCGTAGTCGAAGGCGGCCGGGAAGCGCAGCCCGGGAATGGCCTGCATCTCCCGGAGCACCTTCCCCTCGATGTCCCAGAGGGTGGCCTTGCGGTGGAAGCGGTCCACCAGATGGACCGTGATGAAGGCCTGCTGGGGATTGCGGCCCGAACCGAAGGACAGGATGCCCGGTTCCGACCCCAGGGTGGACGACGTCATGGTCACCCCCGGCACCTTCCAGATCGCCTGTTCCACGCGCGTGAGCGTCGCCTCGGTCTGCTGCATGGAGGTGTTCGGGTAGGTCTCGAAGGTGACGCGGAAGATGCCGGTATCCATGGGCGGCATGAGATCCCGGCCCACCAGGGGCATGACCACGCGCCCGGCCAGCATGAGCATCATCATCGCGGGCATGAGGAACAGCGCCTTGTGCCGGAGGGCGAATTTCAGCGTGCGGACGAAGAATTCCTGGATGGGGTGGAGCACCCGCCCCATGACGAAGTGGTCCAGCTTGAGTTCCCAGCTCCTGCGCTCCATGCGTCCCCCGAGGCGCAGGATGAAGGGCGCGAAAATCGGGATGATGGTGACGGACACCACGTACGAAGCCAGCAGGGCGATGGTGAGCGTGAGGCTGAGGGGACGCAGCACGGTCTGCACGAACCCGCCGATCCAGATGATGGGCACCAGCACCGCCACCGTGGCATAGGTGCCCGAGAGGATGGCCAGCATCACCTCTTCCGTGCCGCCGATGGTGGCCTCCTCGAGGGGCTGTCCCAGTTTGTGGTAGTGCCGTTCGATGTTCTCCAGCACCACGATGGCGTCGTCCAGCAGCATGCCGACGCCGAGGATCACGCCCGTGAGCGTCACCATGTCGAACTGGAATCCGAAGATCCACATGAACGCGAAGGTGATGAGGTACGTGAAGGGGATCGAGATGCCGGCCAGCAGCATGCCCCGCACGTCCGCGAGGAACAGGAAGATGATGATGACGGTCATGATGATGGCGTCGCGCAGGGCGTCCACCATGTTCGACACGCTGGCATGGATCAGTTGACCCTGGGTATCGGCCACGCTGAAGGAGAGGCCCGGGTACTGCCGCTCCAGGCCCGGCAGGGCCTTCGTGACGCTTTCGATGGTGGGCAGGGCGAAGCCGGAGTTGGACCTCTGGATGTTGATGCCGATGGCGGGCTTGCCGTTGCCGTGGAAGGCCGAGAGCCGCTCCTGCACATCCATGCGGACCTTGGCCACATCCTTCAGGTACACCGGAGCGCCGGGGCCGGGGCTCACCACGACGTTTCCGGCCTCCTCGGGCCGGATGAACTCTCCCTGGTTCTTCAGGAGGATCTGCCCCTCCTTGGAGACCACCAGGCCCTCGGGCGTGTTGCGGTGCCAGGCATTCAACGCCATGGCCACCTGTCCGGCGCTGAGGTGATGGGCCTGGAGCGCATCGGGATCCAGGTCCACCCGCAGCACGCTCTGGTAGCCGCCGAACACCTCGACGTTGGAGACATCCGGAAGCCGCAGCAGGGATTCCTTGATGGGGTTCTCGGCCAGGCGCCGCACCATGGCCAGGTCCATATGGGAGCCTGGCTTGGGCGTCACGGCCAGCGTGAGCACCGCCGGCGTGGCCGAGGACACCTTGAACACCTGGAAGGGCCGGATGTCGGGCGGGAGCTGGGCCCGGATCGTGTTCAGGGCGTTGGACACATCGGTGGCGGCCGCGTTCAGGCCCTTCCGGTAGTTGAACTCCGCCATCACCACCGAGACTTCGTCGTTGGAGGTGGAGGTGACGCGACGGATCAGCTCGATGGACTTCAGCTCCTTCTCGATGACCCGGCTCACGTCGTTGGAGACATCATCCGCCGAGGCGCCAGGCCATACCGTGACCACGGCGATCTGGGGGCGCTCGCTGTCGGGGAAGAGGTTGACGGGCATCTTGAAGAAGCCCACCAGTCCCACCACGGCCAGCAGGAAGACCAGCGACAGCAGCAGGTGGGGCTTCTTGACGTAGCCTCGGACGAAATTCATCGCGCGCCTCCCACGGGATGGAGGCGGGTGCCGGCGGTGAGGGCCATCAGCTCACTGGGCAGGCCCAGCACCACCTGATCGCCCGCCGAGATCCCGGTCACTGCCGCCGTGGATTCGCCCCGGAGCAGCACCGCCACCGGTACGGGCACGGCCTTGCCGTCCACCACCTTCACCACCAGGGTCTGCGAGAGACCTTCCAGCAGGGCCTGGGCGGGCACCACGACGCCCTGCACGGGCTTCGTGCGGTACTCGGCCTGCAGCGTGGCTCCGGCGGGAAGGCCGAAGGGGGCGGCCTTGAGGTCCGTCTCCACGGTGCCCAGGTGCGCCATGTCCAGCGCGGGATGGATGAAGCTGGTCTTGAAGGTGAGGGCCTGGCGGCCGGTGCGGAAGACGACTTCCTGCCCCGCCGTCAGGGTGGCCAGGCTGTCCTGGCTCAGCTTGCTGATGAGCTTCACGGGGCCGGGCACTTCCATCGCGAAGAGGGGCCTGCCGGGCGTGGCGAGATCGCCGGGGTTGACCAGCTTCTGGGTGATGACGCCCGTGTAGGGGGCGGGCACCGCTGCATAGCCGCGCTGGATGCGCACGGAGGCCAGGGCCCGCTCGGCACCCACCGCGCCCGCCTTCACGGCGGCGAGTTGCGCCTGGGAGATGTCGAAAGCCTGCCGGCTGATGGCGCCCGCCTTGAACAGCACCGCGTCCCGGTCATGGATGGCCTGCTGCTTGGCCAGGTCTTCGCGCGCCGCCGAGGCCCGGGCCTGGGCGGCCTGGAGGGCATCGTCCAGGGTGCGGGGATCAATGACCGCAAGGGTCTGGCCCCGGCGGACCGTATCCCCTTCCTGCACCTTCACGTCCAGGATGGTCCCCGGCACCTGGGCCGCCACGGTGGCGGAGGTGGTGGCCTCCACCAGGGCCACCGTGGTGAGCGATCCTCCGGCCTGCCCGTCCCGGGCGAAGGCCGTGCGCACGGGAACGGCCGCCTCGGGGGGCGGTGGCATGCGGGCGATGGCCCGCTTCCGGGCGGCGATGGCGGCGGCCATGCCCCCCAGGACCACCACGGCGATGACGATGGCGCGGCTGCGCTTACTCATGGGTCGCTCCTTCCACGAAATCCAGATAATCCATGGCGCTCTGGAGGGCATAGAGGCCCTGCCAGTAGCCGGTGACGCCCTGCAGTTCCTGGGTCCGGCCCGCCAGGTAGTCCTCCATGCGGCCCGCGCCCTGCTCCAGTTTCAGGTGTTCGATGCGGGCCACTTCCGCGCCGAGGGCGCGCTGGGCCTGTCCGGCCGCGAACTGGGCCTGGGCCGCCTTCACGCGCTGCACGGCCTCCACCACCTGGCTGCGCACTTCCAGCATCTTCCCCTGCTCGCGCTCCCGCGCCTCCAGCAGCTCCGCCTGGGCCGCGTGGAGGTTCTGGATGCGCTGGCGCCCCGAGAACAGCGTCCACTTCAGGTTCAGGCTCACCTCGCTGGTGTTGTAGGTCGGCAGGTTCGGGCCGTTGTTCTTGAGGGCCATGCCCGTGATCCCCACCTGGGGCAGGTAGGCCTCCAGGCCCAGGGCCTTCTTCCGTTCGAAGACCTGCGTGCTCGTCCGCGCGGCCTTCAGGTCCATGCGATCCGCCAGGGCCCGAGCCGTGAGGTCGGCCACGTCGAGATGCGGCACCTGGGGTGCCTCCGGGATGTCCTGGAGGTCATACCCGTCCTTGGGCGGAGGATCCCCCATGAGCGCCGCCAGCAGGGCCTGGGCGCCCTCCTCCTGCGCCGCCACGGCCTCCCGCTGCGCCTTGGCCGATTCCAGGGCGAAGTGCACTTTCGCGCCATCCACGGCGGCCCAGCTCCCCAGCTTCACCTTGAGGTCCGCGTCGGCGGCATCCTTCTCCAGGGCGGCCGTCAGGCTGTCCAGGGCCCTCTGGGCGTGGTGGAGCGCCAGGGCCTGGCGGTAGGTGGCCCGCACGTTGTAGCGGATTTCCGCCTGGGTGTGGAGGGCCAGATCCGCCGCGGCATCCCGGCTGAGGCGGGCCATGCGCTGGCCCTCCATGATCTGGCCGGAAGCCAGGATGGGCACGGTCCAGGCGATGCCGTAGTGGAACTGGCTGGCGGCCCAGGGGAGGCCATAGAAGCCTTTGGGCCCCAGGTAGTCCAGGGCGATGGGCGCGATGGGCCGCTCGGTGTTGTAGTGGTTGTAGGACCCCACCAGGCTCAGCTCGCCGAAGTGCCGGCCCACCGCGGCCTTCGCCCGGCTCGACGCGGCGGCCGCCTCCAGCTGCGAGGCCCGCAGGCGCGGATTGGCCGCCAGGGCCTTCTCCGTGGCCTGCTGGAGGGTCAGGGGCGTCCCGGCGGCGGCCAGGGTGCAGACCAGTGCATAAGGCCTCAGGAGGGCGTGTTTCATGGCTCGTACCTCGTGACAGGGCGTGGCGCGTAGGGAAGCGCGGCCAAGGCCCTGCAGCGACGCAGGAACCCGAAGAACCCCGCTGAGGCAAGACTCGGGGGAATGGCCTCCCGCCGCCTTGCTCCGGATCAACTTCCGTTCGATTCCTGTCCGGCGGCCAGCCGGCGAAGGGCCTCCAGGTGGAGCACCTGGAACTTGCGGGGTCCCAGCCGGTGCAAGAGGCCCCGGCGCACCAGGGTCGCCAGGGTCCTGGACAGGGAGGCCGGCGTCATCCCGATCCCCTCCGCGAAGGCCCGAGCCGTTCCGGGGATCACCACGATGGGATACGGCCCCCCCGGGACCAGCGGCTCCAGGGCTGCCGCCACCCGATGGACCGCACTCCGGATGGACAACTGCTCGATGGTGTCGAAGGCATGCCTCAAACGCCCCGCCAGAAGCTCCAGGAGGGCCATGCCGATGTGGGGATTCTCCATGGCCGCTTCAAGATCCCGCCGATGGACCACCCGTACCCGGGAGGGGGCGAGGGCTTCCACCGCAGCCGGGTAGCCTGCGCCATCGAAAAAGGGCGCGAATCCGAGCACATCCCCCGGGCCGAAGCGCAGCAGGGTGGTCGAGCGGCCATCCTCGAAGGTGCGGAAGGCCCGCAGCAGCCCGTGCTCCACCTGCACCAACCGATCCGCGGGATCCCCCTCCTGCCACAGGAACCCGCCCTTCCGGATGGACACCGCTCTCGCGTGGGCACCAAGCAAGTGCATCACGGCCTGGGGCGCGGCCAGACCCTCCGATCGAGGCGGGACTCCCTGCCCCTGCGATGGTTGTCCTGCCTGGCGCTGTCCCGCTTCCGTGAGGCGGGCGGATCGGGCACATCCTGGCGTCACCTCCACCAGGCCCTTCGCCACCAGGCGACCCAGGTATTCCCTCACGGCAGCGGGCGTCCGCCAGCCGAGGACTCCCGCGAGGTCGCGCAACGTCGGCGCCAGACGGTCCTCGGGCCATTCGGCCAAAGCCTTGAGAACCCGTCGTTCGGAGGGCGTTGGCGGCAGGACGGGATCAACCATACAAAATTATGGATCAGTTCGAATTGCACGGTATGGACGCTCGAGATTCCCTCCAAGAACCATCAAGGTACGATGCAAAAAAACGCCAACCCAGCGTCTTCAAACCATGGCCTCGAAGATTCAGGGGAAGGTGCTCGCGGTGCGGAGGATGAGGGACTCAGCTTGGGGGGAGATCTGCACGCTGGCGGGCAGCTCATGCTGGAGGCGGACCCGGGGGGGTGGCAGGCATCCCAGCCCTCTCTGGGAGGCGGCTGATCGGACGCACCCCCCATCGCCTGAGGGGGACGTTCACCACGTCCCGTGTCGAGATTGGTCCCGCATTGCCGAAGGTCCAGAAGCTGCCGGGTCATTCAGACATCACAACGACCCTGCGGTAGGTCGAGGACAGCGCGGGCCTCCACGAGGCCCAGGCCAGGGTGGCACAGGCCATGGGTCTCGGGGTATCCTCAGAGGCCGCCAGGAAGCCTCGCGGCGGTAGAACCGGTGGTAAGACCTCAAAACCGAACCCCCGGAATCGCAAGCAAGTCAAGCAGGTTCAACACTAGTACCCGTAGCTCAGTTGGATAGAGCGTTGGCCTCCGAAGCCAAAGGTCGCTGGTTCGAATCCAGTCGGGTGCACCAGAACAAAACCCCCGTCACCATTAGGTTTCGGGGGTTTCTCTTTGGCCCCGTTCTGACCGATTTTCATGTCATCTCATGCCCCGTAAGTGTTGAAAAATGCCCCTGAATCCCGGGGGTTGTCCCCCTGGAGTCCTCCCATCAGGACGCCAGACGACGGGCCAGGCGGTGGGCGATGCGGGTGCCCCGGGGGCCTCCGAGGCGGCTGAGCTGCTGGAGGTCCACGAGGATGCCCAGGCGGTGGTGCTCG
>DAIDKC010000309.1 GCA_027451045.1 Holophagaceae bacterium
CCGTGCCTCGCCGCAGCACGTCCGCCGCTTCATCCAGCAGAGCCGCGAGCCGCTCCAGCCGCTCCTCGCGGCCGGCGAGTCGCTCCTGCAGCGCCCGGCGGTCCGCCTCCAGGGAGGCCTGGGCCTCCTGCTGGGCCTGGAGCATCTGGGCCATGCGCGCCAGCTCGGCCTCCTTCTGGTCGAGGCCGTTCATCAGCTCCAGGCGCTCCCCCTCGTGCTGGACCGCCGACTCGTCCAGCCTCTGCTGGAGCTCCGCGGCCTGGCCCGCCACGTTCCGGAGCTCCCCCTCCAGCCGCTGGACCTCCTCGGCCCGGGCGGCCAGATCCCGGTCCCGGTCGGCCAGGGCCGCCTGGAGGGTCTGGACCTGCTCCTCCTCCTGGTGGAGGCGGGCGTTCAGGGCCGCCAGATCCCGGCCCTGCCCCCGCAGGGTGGCCTCGAGGCCCGTGAGCTCCATCTGGAGGCTGTGGGCGCGCTCCTTGTGGCCCGCCGCATCCAGCAGGGCCGCCTGGTGAACCCCCTCCAGCTCCTGGTGGCGGGCGGCCAGGCCCTCGAGGCTCTCGTTGAGCTGGACCTGGGCCTCCTCGAGGCGGGCCTGGGCCTCCCGGAGCCCGGCCATCTCGGCCTCCTTGCCCTGGAGGGCGATCTCCAGCTCCTCCGACCGGGTCCGGAAGGCGCCCAGTTCCAGCGCCTGGTGCTGGAGGCGGTCGCGCTCCTTCAGGAGCTCGATGGCCCGCTGGGTCTTCTCCGCGAGCTGCTGGTTGAGCCCCTCCACCTGCTGCAGCAGCTCCGTGCGCTCCGTGAGGGCCTCCTTCAGCTGCGCCGTCAGGGCCTCGGCATCCCGGGCGCCGTTCTCTTCGAGGCGCTGCCGGGCCGCTTCGGCCTCGGCGAGCCGCTGCTGGAGCAGCTCGGCATCCCGGCTCCGCCGCTCCAGCTCGTCCAGGTTCAGGGTCACGGAGTTGAGCTGCCTCTGGAGCTGCTGCAGCTCGTCCGTGGCCGCCGCGAGCGCCTTGTCCCGCGCCCGGAGTTCCTCGTGGAGCGCCGCCACCTGCTCCTCGAGGAGCTGGGCCCGGCTGGTGTCCGGCGCCGCGGTGGCGCGGGTGTCCAGGCGCTGGGTGACCGCAGCCTCCGGAGGTGGAAGGGGCGGCAGGAGGTCCACGGCGCGGCGCGGGGGCGCCGCCGGCTGCTCCACCGAGACCCGCAGGCTCTCCAGCCAGTCGTCGCCCAGCTCGGTGTCCATCAGGTCGCCCAGGGGGTTGTCCGGATCCACATTCCGGGGGGGCACCAGGGGCGCCAGGAGGGAGACCAGGGTGCCGGGGGCCATGGGCTTGTGCAGGTAGAGGTCGGCCCGTCCCCGGAGGCTCTGGTGGCGGCGGTACTCCTCCTCGGTGGCCTTGGCACTGATGAGCACCACCTTGAGGTCGGCGAGCCGGGCGCTCTTGCGGATGGCGGAGCAGAGGGCATAGCCCTTGTTGTCGGCCACCTCCACGCAGATGAGGACCGCCGCGTAGCCCCCCTGCTCCAGCCGGGCCAGGACGCCGTCGGGGGACGGCGAGACATCCAGGTTGAAGGCGGCCTCCAGGCTGACCTGGTGTTCCTTCAGGAAGCTCCGGTCGCTGTCCACGAGGAGGAGTCGCTGGCCCATGGATGCATCCTTCGGCGGGGTGGCACTCCAGTCTAGCGGAGCCGGGGGACGCAGGAGCGGCCAAGGGAGCTTGTCCCCTCCACGCCAGGAGCCCCGCCGGGGCGGGGCTCCTGGACAGGCGCCGCGGATCAGCGCTTGGGGATGGCCAGGGTCAGGCGGAGGGTCCCCTGGGGGGCCTGCACGTAGAGGAGCAGGGGCTTGCCGCCCGCCTTCTGGACGGCCGCGTCGAACTCCGCGACGGAGCGCACCTCCTGGCCATTGACCTCCGTGATGACGAGTCCGACCTGGAGGTTGCGGTTCGCGGCCGGGGACCGGGGATCCACCGACACCACCACCACGCCGCGCCGGTCGGAGGCGATGCCGTACTGGTGGCGGTTCGCGGGATCGAGGGAACCCACGGTGAAGCCGTAGGCACGGTTCAGGTCGAAGCCGGAACCTTCATGGCCGGACTGGCTGTCCCGCCCGCTGCCCGGGCCGCCGTTCTGTCCCTCCTCGATGGCCTTGCGGTCCCCCAGGACCACCGGGATGGTCAGGGACTTGCCGTTCCGGAAGATGCCCAGCTTCACCGTGTCGCCCGCGCGGCGGGTGCTGATGGCGGAGACGAGATCCTCGGGGCTGTTGACCGCCTTCCCGTCCACCGAGGTGATCACGTCCTGGTGATGGATGCCCGCCTTCGCGGCGGCCTGGCCGGGTTCCACCGCCCCCACCACCACGCCCTGCTTCACACCGAGCGCCTGCTGGAACACGGAGTCGAGCTCCTGGGGCACCACGCCGAGGTAGCCGCGGCTGACCGGCTTCCCGGCCCTCAGGTCCCCGAGGATGCGGTTGACGGCGCTGATGGGCACCGCGAATCCGATGTTCTGCCCTGCGGGATTGATGGCGGTATTGATGCCGATCACCTCGCCGCGCAGGTTCAGCAGCGGGCCACCGGAATTGCCCCGGTTGATGGCGGCGTCGGTCTGGAGGAAGGAGCTGATGCCCGTGTCGAGGTGCCGCCCCTTGGCGCTGATGATGCCCTGGGTGACGGTGTGCTCGAGCCCGAGGGGGTTGCCGATGGCCACCACCCATTCACCGACCTTCAGCTTGTCGGAGTTCCCGAGCTTGGCGAAGGGCAGGTGGTCGGCGTTGATCTTGACGAGGGCGATGTCGAGTTCCTTGTCCTTGCCCAGCACCTTCCCCGTGAAGGTCCGGCCGTCCGAGGTCTTCACCTGGAGGGTGTTGGCGGTGTTCCCGTCGTTGGCGACCACGTGGTAGTTGGTGAGGATCTCCCCGTCGGGGGAGATGATCACGCCGGACCCGCCGGAGATCTCGCGCTCCTCGGCGCCGCCGCTCTCGGGAATGCGGGGGTGGGTGGGCCCGCCGGGCCCGAAGAAGAAGTCGAAGAACCCGTTCCCGCCCGAGAAGGGATCCATGAAGGGGCGCTGGCGGACGTAGCTGGTGTTGGTGATGGAGACCACCGTGGGGTTCAGGGCCTCCGCCACCTCTGCGATGGGGGGCATCCGGTCCAGGCCCTTGGGGTCCACCGTCACGGGCTTTTCCTCCTGGGCCCGGACCTGCCATCCGTAGCTGAGCCCCATGCCCGCTGCCATGCATACGGCTGCGAAACCGGAAAGGCCCAGGATTTGTCGGATATGACGTTTCATGGACTACCTCGCATGGATTCCGGGACCACCCCGGGCACCCTATTGCATGGCCAGAGTCCGTCGAAGGTTCCCGCTGGCCAACCGCACCCGGCCAGGATAGTCTGAGGGGCCCGACGGCGGATGTAGCTCAGTTGGTTAGAGTACTGGATTGTGATTCCAGGTGTCGTGGGTTCGAGTCCCATCATCCGCCCCAGATCGAAAGCCCCGTGGATGCTCAGTCTTCGGGGCTTTTCCGCGTCTAGATCCAGGAGTGCAACTGGGTGCAACCCGGTGCTCCCGAGTGCTCGTAAGTCCTTTGTTTGACCCACGGGGTCCGCCCGTTGTGTC
>DAIDKC010000310.1 GCA_027451045.1 Holophagaceae bacterium
CGTCCCTGGCGGCCCCCGATCGGACGACGCCTCGCGTCGGCCTCCCACTCGCACGCTCCACATGCTCGCGGAGGGGGGCCCAGGCCCCATGCGGGCTACGGGGCGTCCCTGGGCCGAGGCTCAGTGGGCGGAAGCGGCAGTCGCAGCCGGAGGGGGCGCGGGGAGCGGCGCATGCCCGAAGAGGTTCCTGTTGTAGACCACGAAGCTGATGGCCAGGAAGAAGGCCAGGGTGAGGAGGCTGGCCCCCCGCTTGCCCTTGGCCAGGGCCTTGGGGGCCGATTCCGAGACCCCGAGCAGCGCCAGGACCAGCAGCAGCTTGATGGTGAAGTAGCGGCCCTCGATGAAGGGGTTCTCCCCCTTCTGGAGCAGGAGCACCAGCAGGATGGCTCCCGCAACCACCGCCAGCCGGAAGCTCCAGGAGACGACCCGGGCCCAGATGGTGGCGGCCAGGCCCCGGAGATCCTCCCGCCCGTCCTCGAAGCCGGACAGCAGGAGCGCCACGACCGCGGCGCCGCCGCCCACGGCGGCCGCCAGGAAATGCAGCCAGCGAAGGATGTGAATGGCTTCCGGATGGAGGTTCATGGCATCCCCTGGAGTGTGAGCCCTTCATCCTAGCAGCCCTGCTAGGCTCGACCCGTCTGGAGGCACCATGTCCAAGCTGCGCGTCGCTGTCGTCGGGGTCGGCCACCTGGGCCAGCACCATGCCCGAATCGCGGCGACGGCACCGGACGCGGTGCTGGCCGCCGTGGTGGACCCCGATCCCGTCCGGGGCCCGGAGATCGCAGGGAAGTTCGGCGCGCCCTGGATGCCCAGCCTGGCCGAGGCGCTGGCCGAGGTGGACGCCATCCAGATCGCAGCCCCCACCGGCTTCCATCACGCCCTGGGCCTCCAGGCCCTGCAGGCCGGCAAGCATGTGCTCATGGAGAAGCCCCTGGCGGCCACCCTCGACGAGGGCCTGGCCCTGCTGGAGGCCCTCGCGGCCGCCCGGAAGGCGCATCCGGCCCTCGTGGCACAGGTGGGCCACCTCGAGCGCTTCAATCCGGCCGTGGCGGCCCTGCGGGGTCGGGGTTTCCGCCCCCGCTTCCTGGAGGCCGTGCGCGTCTCGCCCTTCCCCGCCCGGAGCCTGGAGGTGGACGTCGTCATGGACGTGATGATCCACGACCTGGACCTGCTGCGCGCCCTCGTGGGTCGTCCCGTGGTTGACGTGGAGGCCGTGGGCGTGCCTGTCCTCACGCCCTATGCGGACCTGGTGAACGCCCGCCTCAAGTTCGAGGGGGGCGCCTTCGCCACCGTCACCGCCAGCCGCGTGGCCCGCAAGAAGGAGCGCACCCTGCGGGCCTTCGGCGACAAGGAATATGCCAGCCTCGACTTCGCCGCGCAGAAGCTCGAACTGCTGCGCCTGGTGATGGGGCCCGAGGGTCCCCAGGTCCAGCCCGAGCATGCCGACATCGAGGAGGGCGAGCCGCTGCGCCTGGAGATCGAGGCCTTCCATGCGGCCTGCCTGAGCCGGGGCAGCGAGGGCGTCACCTGGGAGGAGGGCCAGGAGGCCATGCGCGTCGCCGACCAGGTGCAGCGGGCCGTGGCCAGGAGCCTGGCCGAACTCGGCCGGATGTGAGCCCCCTCTACGACCTCGCCTCCCTGGCCAAGCCGCTGGTGACGGCGCCCCTGGCCCTGGCCTTCCTCGATCTCGACGCGGACCGCCGATGGGCCCTGGGCTTCCATGACCGGGAGAGGCCGCTGACGGTGCGACAGTTGCTGTCCCATGCGTCGGGCCTCCCTCCCTGGCGGCCGTTCACCGGAGGGGCCCTGGCCGAACAGCTCCGGCACCCGGTTTCCGGCCATGCGCTTCTGCGCCCGGCCGCCCCCGGACTCGCCACCTATTCGGATCTCAACTACCGCCTCCTGGCGGAACTCCTGGAGCAGGAGACCGGTGTTCCCTTCGCCGCGCTCGGGAAGGCCTCCGGCCTTCGCCCCTTCCCGTGGCATCCGGCGCCGGAGGCCCTTCCGGACGGCCCCGACGCCGAGGCCTGGCGCCTGGCCACGGCACTTCCCCTGCCCCCCCAGGGCCCGGGTCTGCCCCAGGATGCCAACGCCCGGGCCGGCATGCGGGGCCATGCGGGCTTCGGAGCCACCGCACAGGACCTTCGCCGGACCCTGGGCTGCTGGGTGGCCTCCGGGTGGCCCGACCGGATGGCCGTGGAGACCGCTGCGGGAGAGGACGGGGCGCGGTGGGGCCTAGGCCTCCAGGTGGCCCTGGAGGGCGACGGCAGGTTCGGGCGGCTCCTCTCCGGGATTCCCGAGGGCCTCGGATGTCAGGTCCTGGAGGATCCCGGCTCCGCGGAGCCTCCCCCCCTGCCGTCCGCGGCCTCCCGGCCGGGTTCCCCCTCCGGCTGGTGGTTCCACCTGGGCTTCACCGGCCCGGCGCTGTTCTTCCGCCCCTCGGACCGCACCTGCGTGGCCCTGCTCCTGCACCGGAGGGGACCGGACGGCAGGCTCCTGGATGCGGAGGCCCTGCACGCCCGCCGCTGGGCCCTGCTCCAGGCCTGGACCACGTCGCTGCGCTGAGCCTGTCGGTCCGTGGTCCAATGGAACCATGCTCCGGCGCACGATCCCACTCCTGCTTCCGATCCTCCTCGGGGCCCTCTCCCTCCGGGCTGCCGAGCCCATGGTGCGCATCGGCCTCGACACCCGGGCCACCGAGTGGGTGGTGAAGCTCCGGGGCGGGGGCCAGATCTGCGACCGCGCAGGGAATCCCGTGATGACCGTGGCCCCTGGGGAGAAGCTGCGCATCTGGTGGGACAGCCGCGGCATCTCGGACCCGACGGAGGAGTACCGGGTGCAGGTGAGCCACCCCCTGCCTTCGGCCGAGGCGGACGCGCTCATGGCGCGCCTCCGGGCCGCGGGGGAGCAGCCGGACCGCGTGAAGGTCCCCGATGCGGACACCTGGCGGGTGCTCGACGGCCACTTCCCGACCGTGACCGCCGCCCATCCCCTCCTCAAGAAACTCCAGGACCTGGGCATGGACGAGCTGTGGGTCTCCTCCGAGCCCCGCGCTGTCCCGCCACGCAAAGGCCGGGCCCTGTACGCCATCACCGAGGCCTACGAACGCCGGCCCCTGCCGGATGCGGGCGTCTGGCTGAAGCCCGCGAACGGCCTGGTGACCCTCGAGGGCAAGGGCCGCTACCGGGGCAGGGTTGATATCTTCCCCAACGCCCAGGGGCGCCTGACGGTGGTGGACACCCTGGACCTGGAGACCTACCTGCGCGGTGTGGTGCCCAAGGAGATGGGAGCCTGGGACTTCCCGGCCCTGGAGGCCCTCAAGGCCCAGGCCGTGGCCGCCCGGACCTACGCCGTGGCCAACCTCGGCAAGCACGCCGCGGAGGGCTTCGACATGACGGATACCGTGGCCGACCAGGTCTACGGCGGCCGGGATGCCGAGGAGCCCCTCACCGACCAGGCCGTCCAGCAGACGGCGGGGCTGGTCGCCACCTACGCCGGGAAGCCCATCCTGGCCCTCTTCATGGCCAACTGCGGTGGCCACACCGTGGACGTCTCCCAGGTCTTCGGCGGGGATGCCCCCTACCTGCGGGGGGTGTCGGACTATCCAGCCCATCCCATCACCCTGCCCTTCGCCTCCACCCTGCCGGTTCCTCCCCAGGCCAGCCAGCCTTGGCTGGACTGGCGGCTGCTCCGCCTGGCGGACGGCATCATCCCGGCCACCTGGCTCGATCCGCATGTGCTGGATGCCCCGGCCACCCGGGCCGCCCTGGCCGGACCGGTCATGGCGCTCCAGCAGCGGCTGGGGGTGGACGCCCAGCCCCTGGCTCCCGGCGGGAACCTGTACCTGGCCCTGGCCCGATCCCTGGGCTTCGACCGCGTGGTGGAGGGGCAGGAACGGCCCCAGGACGCGGTCTATTTCGAAGCCGACCACCTGCCGGGACCCGACCGCCTCCTGGCCGAGTTCCTCAGCCGGCGGGGCCTCGTGCCCGAGGGCGCCTGGCTCGCGCAGACACCGCCCACCCTGGGGGAGGCCCTCCAGGTGCTGGCGCGCATGTGGCAGGACCTCCAGCCCATGACCCCCGGGGAGGGCACCCTCCTCCTGGACCGGCAGGTGCGCGTCAAGCGGGGCGGCCCCGAGCCCCTGCCGTTGGCACCCGGCCTCCTCCTGGCGGAGGAATCCCCGGACGGCTCGCTCCGCCTGGTGGCCCGGGACGACGTCCAGGTGGGTGACCAGCTGGAGTGGCTGCCCGCCGGAGGCCCCGCGCAGATCCTCGTCCGGCGCCTGGATCCCGATGGCGCGGCCTGGGACCGCTACAGCCCGTCGGCCCACTGGCGCGTGGAGTACACGGAGGCCCAGCTTCTGGCCCTGGTCCAGAAACGTCTGCGGGTCCACGGCATCCGGGGCCTGCGCCTGCTCCACGATGCCCACGGCCGGGTGCTGGAGGCCACCCTGGTGGACGACCACGGCCGCGCCCACCGCCTGCGGGGCATGCACATCCGGGGGCTCCTGGGGCTCAAGGACAACGTCTTCCGCTACCTCACCCTCGGCCATGGCGCGGATCGCCATTGGATCTTCTACGGCCGCGGGTGGGGACACGGCGTGGGCATGTGCCAGACTGGCGCCTACGGCATGGCCCTCGAGGGCGCCACCTGCGCCCAGATCCTC
This sequence comes from Holophagaceae bacterium, assembly GCA_027451045.1. Lineage (GTDB taxonomy): Bacteria > Acidobacteriota > Holophagae > Holophagales > Holophagaceae > Geothrix. Next base: position 4,667 of record DAIDKC010000310.1, read on the forward strand.
CAGCACTACTACCCCGGCATCGCGCTGACCCAGCTGAAGTGATTTTCGACCGCCGGATCGCGTTCCGGCTTGACGGGGACTCATTCAGACCCCACGTTTGCCCACCACGGAGGGACGCGTGGCCCTGGACGCCTGGATCCTAGGTGCGCCGCTGAAGGTCATGCGGCGGGAGGACCATCCGTACCAGGAGACGGATCTGGCCACCCTGGGCCGCCACGAGGTGGCCGTCAGCCGCTTCCTGGCGCCGGGCAGCGA
>DAIDKC010000311.1 GCA_027451045.1 Holophagaceae bacterium
CCGCTCCGCCGCGAACCGGCTCCCGGACCTTGAGGCCCGCCTGGCCCGCCTCGAGGAGGCGCGGGTCCAGGCCGAGCGGCGGGCCGAAGAGGCCCGGACGACCCTCGGCGAGGCCCAGGGCCGGGAGGCCGCCGCCAAGGCCCGCCTCCAGGTGCTGGAGGAGGGCCTCCTGGCGGAACTCCGGGTGCCGGGGGCCCTGTCCACCCGCCTGGAACAGGCCGAAGGCGAGCTGGCCGCATCGGAAGCCGCCCTGGTGGAGGCGCGGGAAGCCCGGGACCGGGCGGGCCTGGCGTCGGGCACGGCCCGGGCCCGCCTCCAGGCCCATGCGGGCCGCCTGGCCGAGGGCCAGCGGGAGGTCGAGGCCGCAGAGGGGGCTTTCGAGGCCGCCCTGGTCCGGGCGGGCTTCCACGACCGGGACGACCAGGCCAGGGCCCGGCGGACCCCCGCGGAGATCGAGACCCTGGCCGGCACCCTGGAGGCCCATGACCGGGCCCTGGCCTCCGCGCGGGACCGCGCCGCCCGCGCCGAGACCCAGGCCGTGGACCTGGAGGCGCCGGACCTGGGGGTCCTGGAGGCAACCCATGAGGCCTCCCGGGCCGCCTACGCGGCGGCGGGGGAAGCCCTGGGGCGAGCCCAGGCCGAGGAGGCCGCCCTGGCCCGCCTCCAGGGGGAGTGCCTGCGCCTGGACTCGCTGCTGGCCGGCCAGGAACGCCGCTACGGCCTCGTGGGCGGCCTCGCGCGGGTCGCCCGGGGCGAGGCGGGGGATCGCATCTCCTTCGAGCGCTACGTCCAGGGGGCCCTCCTCGACGAGGTGCTGGCCTCGGCCTCCGTGCGGCTCCGGCGCATGAGCAAGCAGCGCTACGCCCTGCGCCGCGCCGCCGGGAACGGCGACCTGCGCCGGGCCGGCGGCCTCGACCTGGAGATCACGGACACCCACACCGGGCGCGCCCGGCCCGTGAGCACCCTCTCCGGCGGGGAGGGCTTCCAGGCCAGCCTCGCCCTGGCCCTGGGCCTCTCCGATGTGGTCCAGCGCCACGCGGGCGGCATCCGGCTCGACACCGTCTTCATTGACGAGGGCTTCGGCAGCCTCGATTCCGAGGCCCTGGACCTGGCCCTGCGCACCCTGGAGGACCTCCGCCAGGGCGGACGCCTCGTGGGACTCATCAGCCACCTGGAGGAGATCAAGGCCCGCATCCCGGCCCGGCTGGAGGTAGTCCCGGGGCCCGGCGGCAGCCGGGCCCGGTTCCGCCTGGAGTGAGCCCGGAGCCTACTTCGCGGAGGTCCCCTGGATGAAGCGCGCCACGTTGTCGTGGAGCTGCTTCAGGGCCTCGGGGTGGACATAGACCATGTGCCCCGAGGGGTACCAGGCGTAGCTGATGTTCTTCTGGAGGCTGGCCGGGATGGGGAGGTGGCGCATCTCGTAGAGGGCAGCGAAGAAAGGGGTGGCGAGGTCGTAGTAGCCGCCGTTCAGCATCACCTTGAGGTCCGGGTGGGTCTTCATGGCCATGGCGAGGTCGGGCATCACGTTGGGGGTCATCTGGCTGGCCCGCCCCCAGCTCCCGGGGGCCCGGTGGGAGAAGTCCCAGCGGCCGATGTCCGCGAAGATGCGGTACGTGCGCCCTTCGCCGAACTTCAGCTGCCTTCGCACGTAGTCGTTGAAGGCTGCGATGTAGGCGGCACTGATCGCGGCGGACTGGGGATCGTAGGCCGCGTCCTTGCCCATGGGATCCAGGCTTGGACCCGAGAAGCGCGTGTCCAGTCGGCCCGTGGTGAGGTCGTCGGAGCCCAGCAGTTCGTGCTCGAACATGGGGCCCGTCACCCGCAGGTCGGCCTTGAGCAGGTAGTCCACCGGGAGGCCGGTGTACTGGTGGAGCTGCTGGGCCACGGCCTGGCTGCGGGCGGCATCCAGGGAATCGCCGGCCATCAGGGCCCGGGCGTAGTCGCCCTGGGCGTACTGCTCCACCTCGCCCAGGAAGGGCCCCAGGGCCGCCGGCTGCTGGGGCAGCTTGTGGTGGTAGAAGGCCGTGGCGGCGTAGGTCGGCAGGGCGAGGATGTAGGGCAGGTCCACGCCCGGGTTGCGCTGGGCGCCGTCCACGCTCGTGTCGAAGTTCAGGATCTGGGACAGCAGGATCACCCCGTTGAGGTCCACGGCGTCCTGGTTCTCCAGGATGTTGGCCAGCACGGCGGACCGCGTGGTGCCGTAGCTCTCCCCGAAGAGGTACTTCGGCGAATTCCAGCGGCCGTACTGGGAGAGGTACTGGGTGATGAACTGCGCGAAGGCCTGGGCGTCCCCGTCCACGCCGTAGAGGGCCTTCTGCCGCTCCTTCATGGCCTGGGCCCGCTTGGCCTCGTCCCCCGCTGTCACCAGCAGGCGGCTGAACCCCGTGCCGGGCGCATCAATGAAGACCACATCGGAGACGTCCAGCAGGCTGTAGTCGTTGTTGACCAGTCCGTAGGGCGCGGCGGGGGTGTCCTGGCCGTCCCCCGTCACCACCCGCCGCGGGCCGAAGGCGCCCATGTGCAGCCAGACGGAAGCGGAACCCGGTCCTCCGTTGTAGAGGAAGGTGATGGGCCGCTTCGCGGGATCCGCCCCTTTCTTGGTGTAGGCGACGTAGAACATGCTCACCGTCGGATCGGCGGCATGGATGCCCCTGCCGTGGAGCACCAGGGTGCCGGCCACCGCCTGGTAGTCCACCCGCTGGCCTTCCACGGTGACGCTCCCCTCGGTCGTCGAGGCCTGGGGCTTCGCCAGGGCCGCCTCCCGTTCCGCCTCTCCGCTGCTGGCCCCCTGGGATGCCCCTTCTGTCGCCTTCCCAGGTTGGGCAAGAGCGGGGACGGCGGCCAGGAGGGCGGCCAGGGCGAGGGCGGGTGCGAGGCTGGGCATGGGGCGGACTCCAGGGGAGGCTGGGCAGGGTCATCTGCGGGAATCGGATCTGAAGTCTACCTCGATTCAAGAGGGAGATCCCCGCCGGACTCTGGCATCCTCGTAGCCATGTCCCGGACCGTCGCCCGCGCCCTTCCTGGCTCGACACCCCAGTCGCCCCGGGAGGAACTGGCCAACAGCCTCAGCCATGGGCTGGGCGCGGCCCTGGCCATCGCGGGGCTGGTGGTGATGGTGGTCCAGGCGGCGCTGCACGGCACGGCCCGCGACGTGGTGGGGGCCGCGCTCTTCGGCTCCACCCTGATCCTCCTCTACCTCATGTCCACGCTGTACCACGCCTTCCGCGGCCCGCGGGTGAAGCTGGTCTTCAAGGTGTTCGACCACTCGGCCATCTTCCTGCTCATCGCGGGGACCTACACCCCTTTCTGTCTCTCCGCCCTGGGGCGCACCAGCCCGGGCGATGGCTGGACCCTCTTCGGACTGATCTGGGGCCTGGCCATCCTGGGCATCGCCTTCAAGGGCGTCTTCTACAGCCGCATCGCCGGGGCCGCCCTGGCGCCGCCTCCCGTGGACCACCTGCACACCCCGCCGGTGAAGCCCGTGGATGCCGCCTTCGTGAAGCGGATGAGCCTGATCTCCACCGGGATCTACGTCATCATGGGCTGGATCATCGTGTTCTTCGCCCGCGTCCTTGGCCATGCCGTGGACCCCCATGGCCTCTACTGGCTCTTCGGCGGCGGGTTCTTCTACACCGCGGGGGCCCTCATCTACAGCCTGAAGCGGATGCCGTACCACCACGCGATCTGGCACCTCTTCGTCGTGGCGGGCAGCGCCTGCCACGTCTTCGCGGTGCTCTTCCACGTCATCCCCCGATAGCCCCTGCCGTGATCCCCCTGTCCCTCCTCCCGGGCTTCGCGCGATGGGGCGCGCACCTCGAGGAGCTTCTGGCCCGCCCGGAGGGCCTCTGGATCCACGGACCCGCCGGTGCGGGGGTCTCGACCCTGGCTGCGGGCTTCGCGGCGCGCCGGGATGCCGCCTGGATGGAGGCCCCCGACGGGACCGCAGGCGCGCTCTGGCTGGCGGGGCATCCCCGGGGCGTGGTGGCAGCCCGGGAGGCCCCTCCGGCCGGGACGCCCTGCCTGGTGCTGAGCCTTCCGGGGCTGGATGAGGCGCCCGCCGCCCTGCCCCCCATCCTGGAGGCCCTGGCTGCCGAGGAGGGGGTGGAAGGCCCCGTCCCGCAGGCCCTGGCCCGCCTCCCCTGCCCCGGCAACCTGCGGGAGCTGCGCCACCGCGTCCTGCGCTGGAAACTGCTGGGGCAGATCCCGGAGCCCGAACTCGGCGGCCCTCCCCGCTTCGAGTCCGAGAACCTCGCCACCAATTTGCACGAACTGGAGCGATTCCTCCTTCACCGGGCCCTGCGGCGGGCCTACGGGAACCGCTCCGAGGCCGCCCAGCGCCTCGGGGTGAGCCGGCCCCAGCTCTACGCCCTCATCCGGCGCCACGGGGACCCGGTGCGGGGCGAGGCCGCCACCGGGGAGGCCCCGGCCCGGCTGCAGCGGAAACCTCCCAGGCGCTCCTGAACCGGCGAGGCCGCTTCCAAAACTCCAGTCCTCCTGCCCCGGCCCGATAACGTCCCAAGCGGCCCGTCCGGCCGTGCATGGATTTCGGTATGGCGACTCCCCTTCGGGTGCTGGTGGTGGATGACGATCCCGGGATGCGGGATGGCATGGCCCTGAGCCTGAAGCGGGCCGGGTTCTTCACGGAACAGGCCCGGGGCGGGGAGGAGGCGCTCCGCATGGTGCGCCCCGGGGCCTACGACGCCGTGGTGACCGACCTGCGCATGCCCGGCATGGACGGCCTCCAGCTCACCGCGCGGCTCAAGGCCGTGGATCCCAGCCTTCCGGTGCTTCTCATCACCGCCTTCGGCAGCCTCGACGCCGCGCGGGAGGCCATGCGCCTCGGCGCCTTCGATTTCCTGTCCAAGCCCTTCAGTCCCGACGAGCTGACCTCCGCGGTGAACAAGGCCCTCAAGGCCGACGGCCGCCTCAAGGCCGAGGAGCCCTCGGAGGCCCCGGTGATCCTCACCCAGGACCCGGCCCTCGGCGAGACGCTGGCCCTCGCGCGGCGCGCCGCGGACAGCCGGGCCACCATCCTCATCCAGGCCGAGAGCGGCACAGGCAAGGAGCTGCTGGCCAAGCTCATCCACGGCTCCAGCCCCCGCCGGAACGGCCCCTTCGTGGCCATCAACTGCGCCGCCATCCCCGAGAACCTCCTGGAATCGGAGCTCTTCGGCTACGAGAAGGGCGCATTCACCGGCGCCACGGGGACCAAGGCCGGGCGTTTCGAGCAGGCCGACGGCGGCACCCTCGTGCTCGACGAGGTGGGCGAACTGCCCCTGGGGCTCCAGGGCAAGCTGCTCCGGGCCCTCCAGGAGCGCGCCGTGGACCGCCTGGGCGGCACGCGGCCGATCCCCGTGGACGTCCGCCTCATCGCCCTCACCAACCGCGACCTCCAGGCCGAGGTGAAGGCGGGGCGCTTCCGCGAGGACCTCTACTACCGTCTGAACGTCATCCCCCTGGACCTGCCGCCCCTGCGGAACCGGCCGGGAGACCTGGATCTGCTGGCCTCGCATTTCGCCGAGCGCTACGCCCGGGAGAACGAACGGCCCGTGCCGGAGCTCGCGCCCAGCTTCTTCGCCGCCCTGAGCCGCCATGGATGGCCCGGCAACATCCGCGAGCTGGAGAACGTGATGCAGCGCTGCGTGGTGCTCAGCCGGGGGCAGCGCCTGGGCGCCTCCGACCTGCACTGGCTCCTGCCGCCCGAGAGCCTGGAGGGCCTTCCGGAGGATCCTCCGGAAGCCGCCTCCCCTGCGGCGTGGCCCCCTCCGGCACCGACGATCCCGGCAACGGCCCCGCCCCCCGGGCTCCCGGCCGGTGCCCTGGTGGCGGATCCCCGCGAGCCCCTGGTGGGCGTCCCCCTGGGCACCCCGGTGGTGCTCCCCCTGGGCCTGAGCCTGCCCGACCTCGAGCGCTTCTGGCTGCTCTCCACCCTCAGCGCCCTCAAGGGCAACCGCACCCACGCCGCCGACCAGCTCGGGATCGCCCTCCGCACGGTGCGCAACAAGATCAACGAGTACCGCGCCGAGGGGTTCGCCATCCCCACCAGCCTCCGCGGCCGCGACGAGGAGTGACGCGGCGTCAGCGCGGGGCCGGGGCGCCACCCTTCACCCGCAGCCAGGGCGGGATGGTGACGGCAGCCGTCTCGTGCCGGTAGAAGGCGGCGGTGATCTCCGCGCCCAGCAGGAAGATGGCGCAGCTGTAGTAGAGGAAGATCAGGCCCGCGACGATGCCGATGAGCGGGCCGTACATGATGCCCCACGTCAGGGTGTGCTTCAGGTAGATGCCGAAGATCCACTTGGCCAGCCACCAGAGCGCTGTGGAGATGCCCGCCCCCAGGAAGGCGTGTCGGAACTTCACATGCAGGCGGGGCAGGTGTTCCAGCACGATGGTGGAGACGACCAGCACCATGAGGGGCGTCAGGTAGGGCAGCAGGTCGGTCCGGGGCAGGGGCAGGTGCTTGCGGAGGGCACCGCCCACCAGCAGCGCCAGGATGAGCGCCATGGAGAGCACCCCGCCCACCAGCAGCGCCACCTGGCGCAGCAGGTGGTTCTTGCGCGTCTGGCGGTGCTTCTTGATGCGCAGGCCGAAGACGTGGGCCAGGCTGGTGTCCAGCTGGCTGATGCCCCAGTAGCTCCCGAAGAGCAGCACGAGCCAGGAGATCCCCAGGTGGCCGGTGCGCAGGCTGTTCGCGACCGCATCGGCCACGAAGGGCTGGGGCAGGTAGGGCACGATGTCGTGGAGCATGCGCAGGGTCCCAGGTCCGTAGGCCTTGCTGCCGAGCAGGGTCCCCAGCAGCTTGAAGAGCAGGGTCGAGAGGGGCACCAGGCTCACGATGAGCCAGAAGCTCAGGCCGGCGGCGTAGCTGAAGCAGTCGTCCTTGCTGTACTTCCCGAGCACCTCCCCCGCGAAGGCGCCGGCCCGCCCCAGGGGCGGCACGGCCTCCGCCAGCACCATCCAGACGCCCTGCAGCCGCCCCTTCAGGCGCGACCAGGAGCCAAGGACGGGCTCGACCATGACGCCTCCAGGGAGCGCGGGACCCGAGGGCCCTAGAACCTCACCGGATGCCGGGGGAAGAAGTACATGAGCCAGGCCAGGGCCAGTCCGATGCCGAGCAGGCCCGCCATGTGCTTGAGGATCGAGGCCCGGGTCCGCTCCGGCCGCGTCGTCGGGTGCAGCAGCCCGAGCACCAGGGAGATGCCCGTTCCCATCAGGAAGAAGTGGATGACGTGGCTGGCCAGAAATCGCATCCGGACAGGCTACCAGAACCAACCGGGGATGCCGCTTTTCAAGCCTTTGCCCCCCCTGCCGATCAGGAGCGGCGAGCCTGAAAGGTCCCCATGCGCCAGAACCTGCCCATCAACTCCACCGAGCGCCAGGTCCAGGAGGGCGCCTTCCTGGTGTCCATGACGGACGCCCGGGGCGTCATCACCTACGCCAACGAGGAGTTCATCCGCCTCTCCGGCTTCAGCAGCAGCGAACTGGTGGGCCAGCCCCACAACATCGTGCGCCATCCGGACATGCCCCCGGTCATCTTCAAGGGCCTCTGGGACACCATCCAGGCCGGGAAACCCTGGTACGGCATCGTCAAGAACCGCTGCAAGGATGGCTCGTTCTACTGGGTGGATGCCAGCGTCACGCCGATGTACGAGGGGGGCAAGCTCACGGGCTACGTCTCCATCCGTTCCAAGCCGAGCCGGAGCCAGATCCGCGCCGCCGAGCACCTCTACCGGGGCCTGAACCAGGGGCGCTCCCTGGCCTCCCTCACCCGCCGGCCCTGGATCCCCATGGGGGGGCTCTCGATGGCCGCGCGCCTCCGCCTGCTGGTCCTCCTGCCGCTCCTGCTCATCGCCGGCGGGGCCGCCACCTGCCTCTGGCTGCTGCCCGGCTCCGCCCACATCCTGGTCCCCGCCGCAGGCCTGCCCTTCCTCCTGCTGCTGGCCGGCACCTGGGGCTTCCAGCGCGGGCTGCGCCTGGAGCTGGGCGGCGATCCCGGGGATGCCATCGAGCTGGTCCACCACATCGCGGAGGGGGACCTCCGGGCCGAAACCACCCTCCTGGCCGGCGACCAGGACAGCCTCCTCGCCCACCTCCAGACCATGCAGAGCCACCTGAAGGGCATGGTCAACCGGGTGCGCTTCGACGCCATGCGGGTCCAGGACGGCGCCCATTCCTTCGCCACGGCCAACCGCGAGATCTCCACCACCGCCCACGAGCTGGCCCGCATCGCCGACGACCAGCGCCAGAGCGTGGACCGCATGGCCAGCGCCATCACCGAGCTGAGCGCCTCCATCCAGCAGGTGGCCGACAACGTCCATGTCACCGAGCAGCGGGCCCAGGACGCGGTGAAGGCCACCCAGGCCGGGGGTGAAGCCGGACATGCCGCCATGGGGGCCATGGACCAGGTCACGGCCAGCACGGCCAAGGTGGTCCAGGCTGTCCGGGTGATCCAGGAGATCGCCCGGCAGACGAACCTGCTGAGCCTGAACGCCGCCATCGAGGCGGCCAAGGCGGGCACCATGGGCAAGGGGTTCGCCGTGGTGGCCGACGAGGTGCGCAAGCTGGCCGAGCGCAGCGGCCAGGCCGCCAAGGAGATCGCCCAGCTCATCGAGGAGAGCAACAGCGCCGTCTCCGAGGGGCACCGCACCGTGAAGGAGGCCGTGGGCAGCCTGGAACTGATCCGGGAGCACATCTCGGAAGTGACCCACATGTCCGTGGAGATCGCCGCCGCCAGCCGCGAGCAGGCCGCCGCCAGCGCCGAGGTGGCCGAGCAGGTGGATCTGGGGGCCGAGAAGGCCAGCGAGAACGCCAGCGCAGCCACCGAGCTCAGCGCCACCGTGGAGCAGGTCTCCCAGACGGCCGAAGGGTTGTCCGCCACGGCCCAGGGGCTCTCGGAGGTGGTGGTCCGCTTCCGGACCTGATCCCGGCCCCACCCCTGGGGCGTCCCTGGCGGCCGCGGCTACCATGGGTCCTGAAGGTCGCGGCCCATCCGCTGGGCCCGGCTTCCGGGAGTCTCCATGAACCTGCGTCCCTTCGTCCCCTCCCTCGGTGCGCTGTGCCTGGCGCTGCATGCAGCCGCGCCCGGGGCCCCGCCCTTCCAGCTGGAGGACCTGCGCCGGATCGCCGGCCTCTCCGCCCCGAGCATCGCCCCCGACGGCTCCCGCATCGCCGTGGTGGTCAGCCGCCCCGACTGGACCAAGGACACCTCCGATCAGGAGATCGCTCTGGTGGATACGCGGACGGGCGCCCTGCGACCCCTCACCTACCAGCGGAAGGGGCTGGCCTCGCCCCGCTGGTCGCCTCGGGGCCGGCGCCTGGCCTTCCTGGCCCTGGATCCAGCCACCCACCAGGAGCAGCTCTTCGTCCTGCCCATGGACGGCGGGGATGCCCGACGCGTCACGGACGGCAAGCAGGGCGTGGAGGCCTTCGCCTGGAGCCCGGACGGCACGCGCCTCGCCTTCTACCGCAAGGACGACGTGGACGCGAAGGCGATCAAGGCCCACCAGGACGCCCTCCAGGTGACGGACAACAACTACATGGTCCGGGCCGCCGTGCCGCCCTCCCACCTGTGGGTGGTCCCGGCCGCCGGAGGCAAGGCCGAGCGCCTCACGGAGGGCACCTGGAGCCTCCGCACGGACCAGGACCCGGCCTTCCCCTTCACCTGGACGGCCGACGGATCCCGCCTCGTCTTCACCCGCTTTCCCGATTCCTACACCGGCAGCGCCTTCCGCTCGGAGCTCGTCTCCATCGGCAGCGACGGCAAGGCCCTCCAGCCCCAGGCGAACGCCCCGGGGGCCACGACGCCCCGGATGTCCCCCGATGGCGCCACCCTGGCCTTCCTGCGCCCGCGGGGCGGCGACCAGAACAACGGAAACGCGGTGTACGTCCAGACCTCCGGCGGCACGCCCCGGGATGCCACCCGGGACCTGGCGCGCAACCTGGACGCCTACGCCTGGCTCCCGGACAGCTCGGGCCTCCTGCTGCTGGGCGCGGACCGGGACCAGGCGCGCCTGTGGCGCCAGCCCCTCCACGGACCTGCCGCCCGGCTGGACCTGGGGGAGGTGAGCCCGCGCAGCTTCTCCGTGTCCCGCAGCGGGGCGGTGGCATTCGTGGGCTCCACACCCGACCATCCCGCCGAGCTCTACGTGATGGACACCCTCTCCAGCCGCCCCCGGCAGCTGACCCACCTCAACGACTTCGTGACCGGCCTGCGCCTGGGCCGGAGCGAGGAGATCACCTGGAAGGGGCCGGACGGCTTCCTGGAGGACGGCGTCCTCACCCGGCCCGTGGATGCGGTGCCCGGCCGGAAGTACCCGATGGTGCTCGTCATCCATGGCGGACCCGAGTGGGCCTCCCTGCGCACCTTCAACCCCCTGGCCCAGCTCCTGGCCGCCAAGGGCTTCCTGGTGTTCGAGCCGAACTACCGGGGCAGCACGAACCTCGGGGACGCCTACCAGCACGCCATCTACCGTGACACGGGCGAGGGCCCGGGCCGGGACGTGATGGCGGGGGTCGCGGCGGTGAAGCAGCTCGGGATCGTGGACGCCACCCGCATCGGCGTCTCCGGCTGGTCCTACGGCGGCTACATGACCTCCTGGCTGACCGGCCGCTACCCCGGGTGGCGGGCCGCCGTGGAGGGGGCCGCCCTGAACGACTGGCTGCTGGACTACACCATCGCCTACTACCAGGCGGGCGACCTCTACTTCTTCGGCGGCTCGCCCTACGGGAAGGACACGGCCACCGCGAGGCTCTGGCGGGAGCAGTCCCCCATCGCCCTGGCCGGCAGGTCCACCACCCCCACGCTGATCCTGGGCGATGCGGGGGATCCGAACGTCCCGATCGTCAACAGCTACGAGATGTACCACGCCCTGAAGGACCACGGCGTGCCCGTGTCCTTCTACGTCTATCCCGCCGACACCCACTTCCCCGGCGACATCGTCCACACCACCGATGTCTACCGCCGCTGGGTGGACTGGATGGAGACGCACCTCAAGTAGGCTGTCCGCCCCAGACCCGGCTACTGGGCCGCCGCCTCCTCGCCCCGCCCCGGGGAGGGGGTGGCGGCGGCGGCGCCTTCGGCCAGGAGGGGCTCGGGCATGCGGGTGAGGGCCAGCTGGATGACCTCGTCCATGTGCCCCACCAGGTGGATGCTCAGCTGCTCCCGCACCTCGGCAGGGACGTCCTCCAGGTGGCGGGCGTTCTCGGCGGGGATGAGCACGGCCTTGCGGCCCTGGCGGTGGGCCGCCAGGAGCTTCTCCTTGAGGCCGCCGATGGGCAGCACCCGGCCGCGGAGCGTCAGCTCCCCGGTCATGGCGAGGTCCGCCCGGGCGGGGATGCCCGTGAGCACGGAGATGAGGGCGGTGGCCAGGGTGATGCCGGCGCTGGGTCCGTCCTTGGGGATGGCGCCCTCGGGCACGTGGACGTGGAGGTCCACCTTGTCGAGGAAGTCGGGCTTCAGGCCCAGCCGCTCCGCCCGGGCGCGGACGTAGCTGAGGGCGAGATTGGCGCTCTCCTGCATCACCTCGCCCAGCTTGCCCGTGAGCTTGAGGTTGCCCTTCCCAGGCAGCACGGCGGCCTCGATGGTGAGCAGATCGCCACCCGTGGGTGTCCAGGCCAGGCCATTGACGAGGCCCGGCGGAGCCGTGTCCTCGGCACGCGTCTCCAGATACTTCTCGGGGCCCAGGAGCTTCGGGACCCGGTCGGCCGTGATGAGCGGATCGAAGGCGGCCCCCGAGGCATCGGACAGGTGGGGCTGGAGCGTGTGGCGGGCCAGCTTGCGCAGGATGTTGGCGATCTCCCGCTCCAGCTGGCGCACCCCGGCCTCGCGGGTGTAGGCCTGCACCAGCCGTTCCAGGGCGGCCGGCTCGAAGCGCACGCCCAGCTCCTTCATGCCGTGCCCCTCCAGGGCCCGGGGCACGAGGTGTTTCTCCGCGATGGCGAGCTTCTCCTTCAGGGTGTAGCCGCTCAGCTCCAGGATCTCGAGGCGGTCCTCCAGGGGCTCCGGGATCTGGTGGCGCACGTTGGCCGTGGCCAGGAAGAGCACCTGGCTGAGGTCGAAGCCCACGTCGAGGTAGTGGTCCTGGAAGCTGGCGTTCTGCTCGGGATCCAGCACCTCGAGCAGGGCGCTGCTCGGATCGCCCCGGAAGTCCGAGGCCATCTTGTCGATCTCGTCGAGCAGCATGAGCGGATTGCGGACCTTGGCCTTCTTCATGAGCGAGATGATCCGGCCCGGCATGGACCCGATGTAGGTCCGGCGGTGGCCGCGGATCTCCGCCTCGTCCCGCACGCCGCCCAGGGAGAGGCGCACGAAGGGGCGATTCAGGGCGCGGGCGATGCTGCGGGCCAGGGAGGTCTTGCCCACCCCCGGCGGCCCCACGAGGCAGAGGATGGGGCCCCGCAGGGGGGCGCGGTTCTCGTCCGCCTCGGCGTGGGCCGGGTGCTGCCGCAGCCGGGCCATGACGGCCAGGTGCTCGAGGATGCGGGCCTTCACCTTCTCCAGGCCGGCGTGGTCCTCGTCGAGCACCCGCTCGGCCCCTTCCAGGTCCAGGTGCTCCTCGGCCATGGCCCGCCAGGGCAGGGCCAGCAGCCAGTCCAGGTAGGTGCGGCTGACCGTGGCCTCGGCGCTCTGGGGCGGCATGGCCTCCAGGCGGTCCAGCTCCTCCAGCGCCTTGGTCCGGGCCTCCTCGGTCATGCCCGCGGCCTCGATCTGGTCCCGCAGGCGGGCGGACTCGTCCTTCTCCTCCTGCTTGCCCAGCTCCTGCTGGATGACGCGCATCTTCTCGTTGAGGACGTACTGCTTGTGGTCCTGGTCGAGGCGGGCGCGGGTCTTCTCGTCCACGGCGCGATCCACCTCGGCCCGGGCGGCATCCAGATCCAGGAGCCGGAGCAGCGTCTCCAGGCGGGGCCCGATCTCCAGCTGCTCGAGGATCTGCTGCTTCTGCCGGGCGTCGGCGGGCAGGAGGCCGGCCACGGTGTCCACCGCCTTGCCCAGGGGCAGTTCGCGGATCTGGTCCAGGCTGAGCAGGCGGGAGGCATCCGAATTGCGCCCCAGGAAGGCCTCCACCGCGGCGTGGAAGGGCGCGAGGGGCGCGGCGGCAGGGGGAGGAGGCTCCGTCAGGATCTGGGCCTCGGCCTGGATCACGTCGCCGGTGTCGTCGTAGCGCTGGAGGGCCACGCGGGCCACCCCCTTCACGCCGAGTTTGTAGTAGCCCTTGGGGAGGGCGATGACCGATTCCACGAGGGCCAGGGTGCCCGTGGCGTAGAGGTCCTCCTGCTTGGGGCGCTCCACCTTGGGATCCTGCTGAGTGAGCATCAGCAGGTGGTCGCCCGCCTTGATGGCCTGCTCGAGGGTCTTGCCCGAGGGCTGCCGGCCGACCACGAAGGGGACCCTTGCTCCCGGGAACAGCACCATGTCCCGGATGGGGATGGCGGGAAGGGTGAGGGTCTTGGACGGTCTGGTCAAGGACGGCTCCCGGGCTCGCCTGGAGCCCCAAGCGAATTCTACGCCGCCCGGCCCCGGCCCGGCCGGAAGCCGGCATCATGGGAGATCCGGAGCCGCCGTGTCCCGTCTTCCGCCCCGCGCCCTCCTGGGGGCCGCCCTCCTTGCCGCCCCCCTGGGCGCCTGCGGGGCCTGCGGCTGCACCCTCAACGGCGACTGGGCCAGCCAGGGGCTGGTCCTCCAGCCGGGCTTCAACCTGGACCTGCGCTTCGATGCCTTCACCCAGGACCAGCTCCGCATGGGCACGGGCCGCGTCTCCACCGCAGCCTTCCCGCTGCCCAATGCCCAGGAGCTCCAGCGGGAGACGGTCAACCGCAACCTCACCCTGACCCTGGACGACAGCCCCAACCCCGCCTGGGGCTTCACGCTCCAGGTCCCGGGCTACCGGCGCAGCCACGCGACCGTGGCACCCGGCGACACGGATCCCTCGTTCTCCCGCAGCACCGGCCTGGGGGACATCCGGATCCTCGGCCGCTACCAGGGCCTCCTGGACGACGGATCCATGGGCTTCCAGGCCGGCCTCAAGCTGCCCACGGGGCGCTTCCATGATGTCTTCGCCTCCGGTCCCCAGGCCGGCCAGCCCGTGGACCGCGGCCTCCAGCCGGGCACAGGCACGACGGACCTCCTCCTGGGCGTCTACAA
>DAIDKC010000312.1 GCA_027451045.1 Holophagaceae bacterium
GGGCCCGACCGGGCCCCCATTCTGCTAGAAACACAGGTTCGAGGGGCGGTCGCGATGAACAGCCACGAGTTCAGCCAGATCTTCGGGAAGTACAAATCGGAAAAGGAGATCTTCCACGATCTCATGCCCCTCAGGACCCGCGAGATCCTGCTGGTGGCCCCCCCCTTCGACGCCTTCACCCTGGAGCAGGATGGGCTCCTGACGGAGATCCTGTTCGAGGGCTACTACCAGCTCAACATGAGCAACCCGCCCCGGGTGGTCAACGTCTCGACCACCGAAGATGCCCTGCACAAACTGGCCACGCGCCACTTCGACATGATCATCGTCATGAGCCGCCTCGGGCAGGTCGGGCATGTCGAGCTCTCCACCACGCTGCGCCAGGCCGACAGCCGGATCCCCATCTACCTCCTCCTCAACGACAACGTGGAGGTGGGGATCATGGACCGCCGCCGCCAGGACCTGCTGAAGCACTACGACCAGATCTTCGTCTGGAACGGCAACCCGGAAGTCTTCATGGCCATGGTCAAGTTCATGGAGGACCGGGCCAACGTGGAGAACGACACGAAGGTCGGCCTGACCCGGGTGATCCTCCTCGTCGAGGACAGCATCCGGTACTACTCGCGCTACCTGCCCATCCTGTACGGCGAGACCCTCAAGCAGACCATGCGGATGGCCAAGGACAGGAACCTCGACGGGATGGCGAGGATCCTCGCCATGCGCGCCCGCCCGAAGGTCCTGCTGGCGACCTCGTACGAGGAGGCCATGGCCCTGGGCGAGCGGTTCCAGGACTACCTGCTCTGCCTGATCTCCGACCGCAAGTTCCCCAAGGGTGGGGTCATGGACCGCGAGGCTGGGATCAAGCTGATCCGCGCCCTCAAGGAGCGCAACCCCCACCTGCCGACCCTCCTCCAGTCCTCCGATCCCGACAAGGAGGCCTGGGCCACGGCCCTCCAGAGCTGCTTCCTGAACAAGAACTCCTGCACCCTGGGGGCCGAGTTATCCAGCTTCTTCCACGACTACCTCGGCTTCGGGGACTTCATCTTCCGGGACGAGGCCGGCCAGGAGATCACTCGGGCAACGGACATGGAGGATCTCCAGGAGAAGCTGCGCACCGTGCCCGTGGAATCCCTGATCTTCCACGCCTCGAGGAACCACTTCTCGACCTGGATCATGGCCAGGGGGGAAGTACAGGTGGCCAAGGTCCTCGCCACCTTCCGCATCGAGGACTACCGGGACCCGGAGGAGATGCGCGCCTTCCTGATCGGCGTGGGGGACTACGTCCAGCGCATGAAGTCCCGGGGCAAGGTCGTGCCCCTGACGGAGACCACCCCGCGGGAGGAGGCCAACATCCTGCGCCTCGCGCCCGGCTCCATGGGGGGCAAGGGCCGGGGAGTCGCGTTCACCCACAACCTCCTTTCCCGCTTCGACCTCGATGCCCTCTTCCCGGGAGCGAGCATCCGCATCCCCCGCAGTGCCATCGTCGGCACGGAGGAATTCGTCCGGTTCATCGAGCGCCACGACCTCCGGGGCACGCTCCAGGAGCCGGACGACGACGAAGTGAAGCGCCGCTTCCTCCTGGGTTCGCTCTCCCCCGAGCTGACGGAGCGGCTCCGCCTCTTCCTGGCCCGCTATGCCAAAGGCCCCCTCGCGGTCCGCTCCTCCGGGCTGCTGGAAGACAGCTTGTCCCACCCCTTCGCCGGCCTCTACGCCACCTTCTTCCTGCCGAACAACCACGAGGATCTCGAGACGCGGGTGGCCCAGCTTTCCGAGGCCATCCGGCTGGTCTACGCCTCGGTGTACTCGAAGGCGGCTCGCGCCTACTTCGAGGCCATTGACTACAAGGTCGAGGAGGAGCAGATGGCCGTCCTCATCCAGGAGGTTGCAGGCCGGTCCTTCGGGGACCGCTTCTATCCCCATCTCTCGGGCGTGGCGCAGTCCTTCAACTACTACCCCGTGGCCTACACCCAGCCCGAGGACGGGATCGCGAACCTGGCCGTAGGACTGGGGAAGTACGTGGTGGACGGGGGGAAGACCTACCGCTTCGCCCCCCCCTACCCGGAGATGGACATGCTCCCTCCCCGGGAGCAGCTGCGGACCAGCCAGCGCCAGTTCTACGCCCTGGACACGGGTCGCACCTCGGTGGATCTCTTCCGCGGGGAGGATGCGACCCTGCTCACCCTGGGCATCGAGGAGGCCGAGGCCGATGGCGCCCTGCAGCACTGCGCTTCCACCTGGGACGCCAACGACGACCGGATCCAGGACGGACTGGACCACCCCGGCCCGCGCATCGTGAACTTCAGGAACATCCTCAAGTACGACACGTTCCCCCTGGCCCGCATCCTTCACCAGGCGTTGGAGTTGCTCCGGGAGGCCATGGAAACCCCGGTGGAGATCGAATTCGCCGTCAATCTCGATCCTGACCCCGAGACCGGGAAGCCCACCTTCCACCTCCTCCAGGTCAAGCACCAGCTCATGGAATCCGGGGACGTGAACCTGTCCCCGCAGGAGCTCGATCCGGCCTCGGTCTTCCTCTTCTCCGAGAAGTGCGTGGGAAACGGGGTGGTGGAGGGCCTGACGGATATTGTCTGGATTGACCCCGACGGCTTCGACCCCTTCGGCACCCCGCTCCTGGCCCAGGCTCTGGAGCGGCTGAACGACACCTTCCGGACGGCGGGCCGCCGCTACGTGCTCATCGGCCCCGGTCGCTGGGGCAGCACCGATCCGCACCTCGGCATCCCCGTGGCCTGGGCCATGATCTCCTGCGCCCAGGTGATCGTGGAGTACGCCATGGAGCACTTCCAGGCGGATGCCTCCCTCGGTTCCCACTTCTTCCACAACGTGACGTCGCTGAACATCGGCTACTTCACGATCCCCTACCCGAGGAAGTCCAGCCTCCTCGACCTGGCCTGGCTCCGCCAGCAGCCGGAGGTGACCCGGGAGGGATGCGTGGTCCACAGCCGCGTGGAGAGCCCACTCCACATCGTCATGGACGGCCGCCACACCTCCGCGGCCATCTTCAAGCAGGCTCCGCAGCCGCGCCCCTGACGGTGGCATTCCCCCGGCCCGGGCCTACCTTGGGGGCGGCAGGATCGGGGGAGGCGCCATGGGCGAGACGAAAAGCTGGATCCTCTTGTGCGATTCGAGCAGGGCACGTCTTTTCACCAGCAATGCCCACGGGGCTTTCATCGAGCTGAGAGCCTTCGCCCATCCAGGTTCCCGGGCCCACGTCCAGGACATGGTCAGCGACCGTCCCGGCCGGCGTTCGGACGGCAGCTCCGGCCACCGGTCCGGGGTCAGCCCGGAACTGGAGCCCAAGGAAGTGGAGGCGATGAAGTTCGCCTGCGGGCTGGCCACCGAGCTCAAGCGGGGGCTGGATCGGCACGCCTACGACGAGCTGGTGCTGGCGGCCCCGCCCCATTTCCTCGGCCTCATGCGCCAGTGCCTGGACGCCCAGGTGGCGAGCCGGGTGGCTGCGACATTCGACAAGGACTTCACGACCCTGCCGCTCCGGGAGATCGAGCAGCGGATCTACGCCTTCAGGCGGTGATCAGGCCTTCCGCAGCACCAGGCAGCCGTTGGTCCCGCCGAAGCCGAACGCGTTGTTCATGGCGTATTCGGCGTCGAAGGCACCCGCCGTGTTGGGGGTGACGTCCAGGTCGCACTCGGGATCCTGGTTGTCCACGTTGATGGTGGGGGGGATCTTCCCGGTCTTGACGGCCAGGGCGGCCACGATGGTCTCGAGCCCGCCCGCGGCCCCCAGCAGGTGGCCGTGCATGGATTTGGTGCTGCTCACCTTCAGGCGGTCCGCATGGTCCCCGAACACCTTGTGGATGGCCATGCATTCCAGGCGGTCGCCCACCGGCGTGCTCGTGCCATGCATGTTGATGTAGCCGATCTGCTCCGGGGCCACTCCGGCATCCTTCATGGCGGCGCGCATGACCCGCTGGCCGCCCTCGCCCTCGGGGGCCGGGGCCGTGATGTGGTTCGCATCCCCGCTCATGCCGTAGCCGGCCACCTCGGCATAGATCTTCGCGCCCCGGGCCTTCGCCAGTTCGTACTCCTCGAGGATGACGATGCCTGCGCCCTCGCCCATCACGAACCCGTCCCGGTCCACGTCGAAGGGACGGGATGCGCGCTGGGGCTCGTCGTTGCGGGTACTCAGGGCGCGCATGGCCGCGAAGCCTCCCACCCCGAGCTGGTTGATGACGGAATCGCTCCCGCCGGCCATCATCCGATCCGCATAGCCGAAGGCGATCAGCCGGGAGGCGTCGCCGATGGCGTGGGCGCCCGTGGCGCAGGCCGTGGCCACGGCGCTGTTCGGCCCCTGCAGGCCGTACTTGATGCTGGCCTGCCCGCTGGCCAGGTTCACGATGAGGCTGGGGATGAAGAAGGGACTCGTGCGGCGGGGGCCCCGGTAGCCGTTGGCCTCCTCCCAGATGGTGCTGAGGCCGCCGATGCCACTCCCGATGTAGACCCCGAACACCTCCCGCTCGGCCTTGGTGAGCGCCACCTGGTCCAGCCCTGCATCCTGCCACGCCTCGTGGGCGGCGCCCAAGGCGTACTGGATGAAGATGTCCATCTTCTTCTGCTCTTTCCGCTCGATGAACAGGTCGGGGTCGAAGCCTTTGACCTGGCCCGCGACCCGGCAGGCGAACTCGGAGGCATCGAAGCGGTCAATGGTGCCAATGCCGCTCCGACCTGCCAGCAGGTTGGCCCACGTCTCGGACACCGTGAGCCCGCAGGGGTTCACGGTGCCCATGCCGGTAATGACCACGCGACGGCGATGGAGCGGGGTGCTCATGCTTCCCCTCTCGGAGGGACGGCGGCTACCTGGAGTCAGTCTAAGGCCATGGCGATCCGCCGGAACATGAACGTGCCGCAGGCCAGGAGGCGCTGCGGCACGTTCCATGGACGGAAGCTCAGGCCTTCGCGTGCTTCTCGATGTAGGCGATGGCATCGCCCACGGTGCGGATCTTCTCCTGCTCGCTCTCGGGGATCTCCAGGCTGAAGGCCTCCTCGATGGCCATGATGATCTCGACGGTGTCGAGGCTGTCGGCCCCGAGGTCGTCCACGAAGTGGCTCGCTTCGGAAATCGAATCCTCGGGCTTGGCCAGCTGCTCGGCAATGATCGCAATGACCTTCTTACGGACATCAGCCATCGTGGGCTCCTCCAGACGAACCCGACAACCCTAGCACAACCCCCCGTGAATGCAAAACCCCGGGTCAAGCTCCGTTGCGCACCGGGCCCGGATGTGCGGGAATGGCCCATGCCCCGCCCCCGTCGGACCCTGGAACCCCAGCATGGCTGGCCGCTCGGCTGGGGGGCCACCCTCCGGGAATTCCGGACCTTCCTCGCGGTGGAACGCGGCCTGTCGCCCCATACCAGCGCGGGCTACCTGGCGGACCTCTCCCAGCTCGCCGCCTGGGCCTGCGCGGAGCGTCTCGCGGCGCCGGACCTGTCGCGCGACCACATCACGCGCTTCCTCGTCGCCCAGCGAGCGGAGGGCAAGGCGCCGCGGAGCCTGGCCAGGATGAGCTCCAGCCTTCGCGCGCTCCTGGCCTTCCTCCGGATGGAAGGGGGCGCTGGCGCGGGCCCCGAAGCCGTGGCGAAACCGCCCCGCCCGCCCCGGATCCTTCCTCGCACCCTGGCGGAGGGCCAGGTGGATGCGCTGATCGCCGCCCCGGACACCGCGACGCCCCTCGGCGTGCGGGACCGGGCCTGGCTCGAGCTGCTCTACGCTTCCGGGCTCCGGGTCTCGGAGCTGGCCGCCCTGCCGGCATGGGCCGTCTTCCTGGACGAGGGTTTCCTGAAGGTCTCCGGCAAGGGGCGCAAGGAGCGCCTTGTGCCCTTCGGCGAAGGCGCCGAGCACTGGATCCGCGCCTGGCTGGCCCTGCGTCCCGGCTTCAAGCCGAAAGGCGCCGAGCTCTTCGTGGGGCAGCGGGGCGAGCCCCTCACCCGCCAGCACCTGTGGCGGCTCGTCAAGGGATACGCCCGGAAGGCGGGACTGCCCTGGGAATCCGTCAGCCCCCATGTCCTGCGCCACGCCTTCGCGACCCACCTCCTGGACCACGGCGCGGACCTGCGGGCGGTCCAGGCCATGCTCGGGCACGCCGACATCAGCACCACGCAGATCTACACCCATGTCCACCAGGCGCGGCTCCGGGCCCTCTACGACCGGATGCATCCGCGCAGCCCCGCCTGAGCCGCAGTGCCTACCCGCTGAAATGGACGTGGACCCGCCGGGCCAGGATGGGGGATCATGGGCCCAGGAGCACCTGTCCATGCCCGTGAAGAAGACCCCCCGTCCGAAGCCCGCACCGGAGCCAGCCAAGCCAGTCAAGGCGCGCGCCCGCAAGCAGCCCATCCAGGAGATCCCGGAGGCCAAACCGGCCGCCCGCAAGGCTGCCAAGGCGGCCCCGGCACCGGCTCCCGAGCCGGTGGAGAAGCCCTCCCGCAAGGGCAAGGCCCATGAAGCGCCTGCCCCGGTCCCGGAACCGGCCGTCCCCAAGGCATCCCCCCGGAAGAAGGTCGCCGCTGCCGCCGCGCCGCCCCTGCCGCCCTTTGCCGAGGCCGTCCTTGCCGCCATGCGTGAGGGCCGCGCTCTCGAGTTCATCTTCACCGACTCGGACGCCAACGCGCCCCGCACCTTCGAACCTCGCCAGCTCGCCTTCGACGCCCTCAGCCAGGCCTGGTACGTCTGGGGCTGGGACCGCCGCTACAACGCCGAACGGCACCACCGCCTGGATCTCCTGGCCGAGGTCAACCCCGTGGAGGGCGTGGGCCGGGCCGCCCAGGGCCCCTACGCGGAAGGCACCCCCGCCAATCAGATCGGCGGATGGCTGGGCGGAGAGCCCATCGCGGTCAAGGCCACCCTCCTGAAGCAGTGGGTGTTCGCCGTCAAGCAGGCCCCTCCGGCCTTCCCGAACTTCCACCTCGAGGAGACCGGCGACGGCCAGGCCACGGTGAGCTTCACCGCCACCGACCTGAGGGCCATCGCCCGCTGGGTGTTCCAGTTCGGGGACGGCATCCAGGTGCTCGAGCCGGCCCGGCTCCTGGACCGCATGCGGCAGGTGGGCGCGGCCTGGACCGGGCGCGACCGCCAACCGGCCCCCGCGCCCTCCGAGTCCCGTCCCGCACCGCGGCCCGAGCCGCCCTTCGAGCCGCGCCGGCCCGAACCCCGCCCGGCCCGCGAGGAGCGGCCGCGGGACCCCGAGGAGCAGGCCGCCAAGCACAAGCCGGGCAAGGTCGAGGTCATCCGGTTCGACCGGCTCTGATCACTGGGCCAGGGTCCAGCCCCGCATACCGGGCCAGTAGGCGAAGAACTGCCCCAGGGGGTTGAAGCCCACCCCCTGGAGGGCGGCGTTGGCCACGTAGCGGCTCAGGTTGTAGGTGAGAGGGATCACCGGCCGGTCCCTCCAGATGATTCCGGCGATGCGCAGGTAGATCCGTTTCCGGGCCTCGGGGTCCAGGGTGTGCTGCCCCTCGTCGAAGAGGTGGTCCACCTCGGGGTTCACATAGCCACTCACGTTGGCCCCGCTGGCCAGGCCCTCCCGGGTGAACAGGGGGCTGTCGTCGTTGGGGTCCAGCCCCTCGGTCCATCCGTAGGACCACAGGTCCCCCTCGTGCCGGGCGGCGATGGCTCCGAGGGCGTCGAAGCTGACGGGCCGGATCTCGATGCGGACCCCGATCTTCGCCGCCCTGGCCACGAGCATGTGGGTGATGCTGCGGGGGCCGGCGTCGCTCTCCTCGTAGGCCACCAGATCCAGGATCCGTCCCCGGGCGTCGTGCCGCAGGCCATCCGTCCCCAGGTGCCACCCGGCCTCATCCAGCAGGGCCGCGGCGCGGGCGAGCTTGGGCAGGGGCCGGGGGGTGGGATCGTAGGCCCAGCTCTCCGGGGACCAGAAGGACGTGGCCAGCCGGGTCCCGAAGAGCTCCCGCCCGCGCGACAGCTCCTCCCAGGGCACCATCTCGGCGAGGGCCTGCCGGAGGCGCACATCCCCGAGAATGCTCCGCCGGGGATCGCAGTTCAGGAAGAAGGCGTTGAAGGCCGCCTGGGGCGCCGCATAGGCCTTGAGGCGCCCTCCGGCGATGGCGCCATGCCGGACGAGGTACTGGGTGAGGGGTCCCACCAGGCAGATGTGGAGGCGGCCGTCCATGAGCAGCGGCCGGGTGTCCTTGATGGGATCGGTATTGACCAGATCGAAGGCGGGCCAGCGGCCGGGGTGGGGCCCGCGGTAGCCATCCCAGCGTTCCAGGCGCACCTCCTGTCGGGTGGCCGTCCCCGCCACCCGGTAGGGGCCCGAGCCCACGGGGGCGAAGTTGACGGGCTGGGAAGCCGGGTGGGGCCCCATGGCGTAGTACTTCCGGGGCACGGGGATGAAGTTGTAGAGGTCGGACATGAGCGTGCCCCTGGGCCGGGCCAGCCGGATCCGCACGGTCAAAGGTCCCTCGGCGGTCAGGCTGTCCATGCTGCGGATGCCGGGCACCGTGTCGTTGATGGCCCGGACCTGGGGCAGCCGGAGCATCTTCCACGTGAACACGAGATCCGCGGCCTGGATGGGGCTTCCATCCTGCCAGGTCATGCCCGGGCGCAGGTGCAGCAGCACCTCGCGGCCCCCGTCCAGGACCTCCCAGGACTGGAGCAGCTCGGGGATGAAATGGCCCTGGGCGTCAATGGTCACCAGGCGATCGAACAGGAGATCCACCGCCTCCTCGTCGGTGTCCCGGGAGAGCAGCAGCGGATTCAGGGTGGTCCATCCGCTCACCCCCACCCGGATGGGCGTCGTGGCGCCCAGGGCCACGAGGGCCGACAGCAGGAACGGCAGCAGGCGGAAGCGCGTCATGGCCCTACCATCGGCAGATCCAGTCCGATGGTGAATCCGGACCCGCTTCAGAAGGCGAGGGAACCCCGCTCCACCAGGTCCACCAGGGCGCCGGCCATCCGCTGATCCGGGCGGGGCGGCGTCTCCACGATGGAGCCCACCAGCTTCTGGCCTCCGCCGGGCTGGGTGGCGAAGAGGAAGAAGGTGGGCACCCGGTCCACCTTCTGGGGGGGGCAGCCCTTGGGCCAGGCGGAGACGGCCAGCTTCTTGTCCCGGGCCACCCCGAGGTAGTGGACCTCGATGAAGGGGTTCGGATGCGCTTCCAGGGCCAGGAGGTCGGGAAGCTGCCGCTGGCTGTCCCCGCACCAGGATCCGAACACCGCCACCAGGGTGAGGGGCTGCTTGACCGCCTGCCACCGGGCCACGAGCGCCTCGGGCAGGCGGGCCTGCTCCGTCCGCTCGCGGAAGATGGCCCGGTGGGCCAGGATCGCCGCTCGGGTGGTCGGCCCCAGCAGCAGGGGCTGGTGGTCCAGGGGATCGCACGGCAGGCTGCCAGGATGGGTCGCGGGGCCGCCCGCCGCAGGCAGGGCGGGCGTCTGGACCATCAGGAGGGCAGAGAGAAGGCAGGCGGGGGTCATGGACAGCTCCATGGAGGAGGATACCTCGGGAACAAACTTGACTCAAACACTCAAGAATCCTAGGCTGGATCCTGGGAGTTTCCTGTGAAGATCTCCGCCCGAGGCAGGTACAGCATGCAGGCCCTGTTCGATCTGGCCCACCACAGCCACGGCCAGCCGGTCCCCCTGCACGTCATTGCCGAGCGCCAGAAGCTCTCCCTGCCCTTCCTCGAGCAGATCTTCAACAAACTCCGGAAGGCCGGCATCGTGGCCAGCGTCCGCGGCCCGCGGGGCGGCTACATCCTCACCCGGCCCTGCAACCAGGTCAGCGTCGGCGAGGTGCTGCGCCTCACCGACAGCAGCTTCTACGCCGCCGCCAAGGAGGACCCCCGGGCCGCGAACCGCCTGCTCATGGCCGACGAGAAGATGAGCCGCCTGCTCTGGAACCGCCTCTCCGACCACATCTCCGCCTTCATGGAGAAGGTTACCTTCGCCGATCTCTGCACGGAGACGGCCAGCAACACCTGCCCGGACTGCACCTGCCCCGAGTATGTCAAGGATGTGGAGGGCCAGCTCTCGCGCGGGGAACGTCGGCCCTGCGGCCTCCCGTGAGCAATCCCTGCGCGCTTCCCAGTCTGGCCCTGCCTCCGACCGAGACGGAACTCAGGACGCTCCCGCGGCTGGAGAAGAAACTTGCCCGGCGGCTGGGCGAGACCAACGCGGCGTACCGACTGATCGAGGCTGGCGACCGCATCCTCGTGGCCGTGAGCGGCGGCAAGGATTCCTGGGCCCTCCTGGACATCCTGGAACGCCTGCGGCAGCGAGCGCCCGTGACGTTCGCGGTGGAGGCCGTGACGGTGGATCCGGGCTTCCCGCAGTTCAATCCCGATCCCATCGCCGAAACCTGCGAGCGGCTTGGCGTGCCGCACCACATCATTCCCGCCCCCATTGACACGATGGTGCGCACCAAGCCCGAGGAACTACCCTGCATCATCTGCTCGCGGCTGCGGCGCGGGGTGCTCTACTCCTTCGCCAAGCAGCGCGGCTTCTCCAAGATCGCCCTGGGCCACCACCTGGACGACCTCCTGGAGACGCTCCTCATCAACCTGTTCTTCGAGGGCCGCCTCAGCACCATGCCCCTGCGCCTCGCGAGCGACGATGGCGCCAACACCGTCATCCGCCCCCTGGGCACCTGCGAGGAGAAGGACCTGCAGCGCTACGCGTGGCTGCGGGGCTTCCCCATCGTACCCTGCGGCTGCCCTCTCTGCGGCTGCTCCAGCCTCGAGAGCCGACGCAAGCAGGTGAAGGAGCTGATCGGCTCCATGGAACAGAGCATCCCCCGCCTCAAGGCCTCCATGCTCGGCGCCATGGGCAACGTGAAGCTGAGCCACCTGCTGGATCTGAGCCTCGGCGCCCTGAGCGCCAAGGGCGTGGACGAGGCCGTGGAGAAGCTGGGCTAGTCCACCGCCAGCCACAGCCCCTTGAGGTAGAACCCCTCCGGATGGTTCAGAGCGTAGGGATGGTCGGCGGGCTGGCCGAGGTGGGCGAGCACGCGGGCCTCGCGGCCGGCCTCCAGCAGGGCGGTCCACACCGCCTCCTGGAAGCGGGCCCGGTCGAGGTGCTGGCTGCAGGAGAAGACCCACAGGAGCCCGCCGGGGGCGGTGGCGCGGGCCCCGAGGCGGAAGACATCCTTGTAGGCCTTGAAGGCCTTGTCCACGTCCTTGCGCTGTTTGGCGAAGGCGGGCGGATCCACGATGACCCGGTCCCAGGCCCCGGGCTCCAGCTGGCGCATCCGCTCGAAGGCATCGCCTTCCATCCGCAGGTGCGCCGCGGGGTCCAGGCCGTTGGCGACCCAGTCCCGTTCGGCCTGGTCCAGGGCCGGGCCGCTGATGTCGAGGGTGGCCACCTCCGTCGCGCCGCCCAGGCCCGCGTGGATGCTGAAGCCGCCGGTGTAGCCGAAGGCATTGAGCACGCGGCAGCCCTCCGCGTGGGAACCCACCTGCAGGCGGTGCGCCCGCTGATCCAGGAAGAAGCCCGTCTTCTGGCCCCGCAGCAGGTCCACGCTGAGCTTCGCCGCGCCTTCATGCACCGTCACGGGCCCTGCGAGGCTGCCTTTGAGCAGGCGGTTCACGGGATCGAGCCCCTCCTCCTTGCGGCCCGATTGGCTGCGTTCCACGAAGGCCGTGAGGCCCTCCCGCTTGGCGATCTCCCAGAGCACGGGCCACCAGGTGTCCCGCAGGGCCTCCAGCCCCGCTGTGCCCACCTGGATCACCAGGGCATGGGCGTAGCGGTCCACCACCAGGCCCGGCAGGCCGTCGCCCTCGCCGAACACCCACCGGCAGCCGCCCTGGGGATCCCAGAGGCCCAGGACCTTCCGCAGGGCCAGGGCCGATTCGAAGCGGGCGCGGAAGAAGGCCTCGTCCAGCGGCCCGTCGTCGAAACGGAAGATGCGCGCGGACAGGGGATTCGTGGCGCTGGCCGTCCCCACGCCCAGAACGTTCCCCGAGTCGTCGGCCACTCGCACCGCCGGCGCGGAAGCCGGTCCGGCCGCGGCCCCGCTGAAGATCCAGGGATGGCGCTTGGAGAGCAGGGCCTCCTTGCCGGGCTTGAGGCGGAGCAGCGGGTAGGGCCAGCGGGGCGTGTCCATGGATCCAGGGTACCCTGGGGCATGCGCCCCGCCCTCCTTCTCCTCGCCCTGCTCCTGGTCCCTTCCCGACTGCCCGCGGCCAACCCCCCGGCTCCGGTCCTGCTCATCAGCGAGGATGGCCTGGGCGCCGACCAGTTCGGCCCCAGGACCATGCCCCGACTCTGGGCCCTGGCCCAGACGGGCCGCCGCGGCGCGATGCTCCCCCCCTTTCCGGCCACCACGTTCAACGGGCACGTCACCCTGGCCACGGGCTGCTGGCCCGAGCACCACGGCGTGGTGGCCAACGCGTTCATGGATCCCGCCACCCATCGCCTGTTCAAGGATGCCGCCGGCGCGGGCGCGCTCCAGAGGGAGCCGATCTGGGTGGCGGCCGCCCGCAGCGGGGTTCGGACCGCCGTGTACCACTGGGTGGGAGCCACGGGTCCCTGGCACGGCGTCTCGCCCTGGCGCATGATCCCCTTCCAGCCCGGCCATCCCGATACCGAGGGCATGGCCTTCTGCGCGTCGGCCCTCGCGGACGGGGCACAGCTGGTGATGGCCTACCTGTCAGGGACCGATGCGGAGGGCCACCTCCATGGCCCTGGGAGCCCGGAGGTCAAGGCCAAGCTCAAGCTCCTGGATGGGCAGTTGGCCCCCTGGCTGACGCGTCTCATGGCCGCCCATCCGGGGCTCCGGGTGGTGCTCACGGCGGACCACGGCATGGCCAGGATGCGGCACAGCGTATCCCTTCCGGCGGTCCTCCACGGGATCCCGTGCACCTGCGTCGCCCACGGGGGCAGCGCCTACATCTACCTCGAGCAGCCGGCAGACGAGGGCGCGGCCGCGACGCGCCTGCGTGACGCGGGCCTCACGGTGTGGCACCGAGCGGAGGTTCCCGTGCGCTACCACCTGGGCGGGAACCCCCGCGTGGGCGACCTGGTGGTGCTCGCCCCGGAGGGGACCTGGCTTTCCCAGGCGCGCACCGCGGCGCAGGCCGCCGCCGAGCGCCGCAGCCGGGCCGGCGCCCACGCCTATGCTCCCGAGACGCCCTCCATGCACGCCTGGCTGGTGGTGCTGGGGGATGGACGCGGCCCCCTCGGCGAGATCCCCGCCTGGGACATCGCGCCGACCCTCGCCCGCTGGCTTGGCATCCGCTGGTCGGAGCCCCCCGACGGCAGGCCGGTACCTGGGCTTTGAGCGGGCGCCGGACCTCGCCCGGCCCTCACCGCACGAGTCCCAGCAGCGCCTGGGCCAGCACGATCTTGAGGATGGTGGCCAGGGGATACACCGTGGCGAAGCCCACGTTGGGCAGCTCGTTGCCCGTCTGCTGGCTGGCGTAGCCCAGGACGACGGGCTGAGTATGGGCTCCGGCGAGGATGCCGAACATCACGTTCATGGGCACCCGGAGCAGGCGGTAGCCCACGTAGAGCGCCAGCGCATCCGCCACGAGACAGACGGCGAAGGAGGCCGCCAGGAAGAGCGGCACCACACCGGGATGATCCGACACGATGGCCCGGAAGCCTTCGCCGGAGATCAGGCCGATCCCCGCGGAGAACAGCACCAGCCCGAACTGGAGGACCGTGTGGTTGGCGCCGTAGGGGAAGTTCCACACCAGGCGGCCCAGGCGGTGGATCCGCCCGAGGACGAGGGCCACGATCATCGGCCCGCCGGCGAAGCCGAGCTTGAAGACCATGCCGCCGCCCAGCGGGATGGGTACCTCCCCCAGCACCAGGCCCGCCGCCAGTCCCATGGCGAAGGTGAGGAAGCTGACATCGCTGAGGGCGTGGTAGCTGTCCCCGAAGAAGGCCTCCACGGCCTGGATGTTGTCCCGCCGCGTCGTCACGCGCACCCGGTCGCCCAGCTCCAGCACCGTGTCCCCGTCGGGCACGAACCACAGATCGCCCCGGCGGACGCGGGTGACGATGGCCTGGTGTTTCGTCACCAGGTCCAGGTGCCCCAGGGGCACCCCCACCACCTCGGGCCGGGACACGAAGATCCGCGTGGCATCCAGGGCGCTCTGGTCGCGGTCCAGTTCCACGTGGCTGCGCTCCCCCAGCAGTTCGGCCACCCGGACCAGGTCGTCCTGGGCGCCCACCACGGTCACCAGGTCATCCAGGTCCAGCCGGAAGTCGGGACCGGGCAGCAGCAGTTCGGACTTGCGGAGCACGCGGCCGAACACCACGCGGAAGCCGTGCTCCGCGCAGAGGTCGTGCTTGCGGCGGGAGGCGGCCCCGGGTCGCGTCACCCGGATCGTCCAGACCTCCAGGCTGTGGTGGCCGGTCCGGTATTCCTTGAGCCCCTCGGCCTCCTGCCGCAGGTCCACCCGGAAGAGCCGGGGCGCCACCAGCAGCGCGAGCATGGGCACCACCACCCCGAAGGGATAGGCGATGGCGGAGGCCACGGTGGGCTCCGCCACCTGGAGGGGGCCCATGCCCGCCATGGACTTCACCCGGTCCACCACGCCCGCCAGGGCCGGCATGTTGTTCAGGCTGCCGGTCATGAGACCCGCGGCGTAGCGGGCGTTGAAGTGCAGGAGCCTCGCCAGCACCACCACGAAGGCCGTGGAGGCCACCAGCGCCACCAGCACCACGGCATTCTTCCGCAGCCCTTCCCGGCTGAAGGCGGCCCAGAAGCTGTGGGCGATGGAGAGGCCCATCGCGTAGACGAAGATCGCCAGGCCCAGCTCGTAGACCAGCTTCATCTCCAGGGAGAGGTTGTGCCGGAGCCCCGGATCCAGATCCGGGCGGATCACCAACGCCCCCAGGGCGATGCCGGCGAAGAGGATGCTCGCGATGCCGAGGGAGGCCCCGGCGATGCGGATCTTGCTCAGGGGGTAGCCCAGGGCCACCACCGCGAAGAGCAGCAGCAGCGGGTTGTGGGCCAGGAACAGGAGACTCTGCTGGAACATGGACGCTCCCCGGCCCCGGAGGGTCCGGGGCGCCGATCAGGTGAGTCGCTGGAGGGCCGCCGCAAGGGCTTCCACCTCGGCCGGGCGCGCATCCGGAAGGAGCGACAACCGCACCACCGACCGCGCGTCGTCCAAAGAATACCCAAGGGTTGTTATTGCGTGACTCGGCTTCACCGCCCCGCTGTGGCAGGCGCTCCCCGTGCTGACGGCGAAACCGGCCAGGTCCAGGGCCGCCTGGACCGCCTCCCCGTTCCGCCCGCGAAGCAGCAGGGCCGTGGTGTTCGGCAGGCGGGGCCGGTCCTTCCCGATCACCTCGATGCCCCGGTTCCAGCCCAGGATCTCGGCCTCGAGGGCATCGCGCAGTGTGACCAAGGCCGCATTCAGGGATTGACGTTCCGTCAAGTTCCGCACCGCCGCCGCCAGCCCCAGGATGGCGGGCAGGTCCTCCGTGCCGCCGCGCCGGCGCCGCTCCTGCGGGCCCTCCATCACCGCCTCCCAGGGCAACCCCGGCCGCATCCACAGAAGGGCCGCACCCCGCGGGCCGCCCATCTTGTGGCCGCTGAACACAGCCGCATCGCAGTCCGACAGGTCCACGGGCACCTTCCCCCAGGCCTGGGCGCAGTCCTTCACCCGCACCGCGCCGGGCACCTGCGGCATGGCGTAGAGGATCCCCGTCTCGTTGTTCGCCGCCATCTGCACCACCGTGGCGCAGGCCTCGGGGATCTCCGGCAGCCAGGCCACCCGGCCCCAGTCGCGCAGGGGATTCAGGCAGGCGCTGTGCTCGCCGGGGAACACAGCGGCGGACCGATCCCCCAGAGCGGGTCGGAGCCCCCGGAGCAGCAGGTGGAGGGCTTCCGTGGCGCTGGCGCAGAACACCAGCTCCCCCGGCGCCACGCCCAGGGACGCTGCAATCTCCCGGCGGGCCTCCTCCAGTTTGTAGCGCGCCCGCTGCCCTTCCCGGTGGGTGCTGGTGGGATTCGCCCAGTCCTCCACCATGGCCCGCCGCACGGCCTCCACCGCCTCCGGATGGGGCGGAACCGTGGCGTTGGCATCGGCATAGAGGCGCAGCATGAAACGCCATTCAACCGCAGATGGCCCGGATCGGGATTGTTTTTCGTTTTTTTTACGCCATACTTGGATCCCCCCTGGAGGTTCCAGTGCTGGCGATGTGGGTTCCCGAACTGCCGTTCCAGCTGGCCTGCGGCCGGGATGGGAGCCTGCGGGGACGGCCCCTGGCCTTCCTGAGCCCCGAGAGCCCCCGCTCGCCCACCCTCTGGTTCGCGAACCGCCTGGGGCGGGCCGAAGGGCTGGCGCCGGGCCAACCCATGGACCAGGCCCTCCGCATCGCCCCGGGCCTGGGGGTGCTGGATCCCAGCCCCCAGGTCTGGTGGGAGGCCCAGGCCGAACTGGGAATCTTCCTCCAGCATTGGACGCCCCAGGGCCAGCTCCTGCGCCTGGGCGAGGCTCTGGTGGAGCTCCAGGGCACCCAGCGGCTCTTCGGGCCCCCGTCGGATACTGCCGAGCGCATCCGCCGGGAGCTGGCCGCGCGGCACGGCTGGGACAGCCACGGCGGCCTCTCCCTCAGCGCCACCGCCGCCCAGTTCGCCGCCCGCGCCGAGCACCGGCTGGAGCGGGTGGGGGAGGGCGCCGAAGCCACCTTCCTGGCACCCGAGCCCCTGCGCCGCCTGCCCGACCTGGCCCCGCGCCTGCACGAGCGTTTCCGCCGCCTGGGCCTGCGGTCCTTCGGCGACCTCCAGCCCGTGCCCCTGCCGGTGCTGATCGAGCTGACGAACCCCAAGCTGGCACCGGACCTGCGGGCCCGGGTGCGGGGCGAGGACCGGCCCCGCCTGCCCCTGCTCACCGAGCGCCCCGGCTACGCCCGCCACGGCTGGCGCCTCCAGCCGCCCCGCCTGCCGGAGGAGGTGGCCCTGGCGGCCCGCTGCCTCGACTGGCTCTGGTCCGATCCCCGCCACCCCCGCACGCTGGTGCTGCGCTGGTGGGACGTGGATGGCGAGCCCCACGCCTGGCGCGCCGAGCCGGAGGATCTGGCGGCCCCGCCCCTGGTGCTGGCCCGCCGCGTCCAGACCGCCTTCCTGGCGGGCGCCACCCGGCGCCTGCTGGTCCGCGAGGTGGAACTGCGCCTCGCCTGGGGCCTGGGCCGTGAGCGGAGTCTCTTCGAGGATCCCCGGAATGCCAGGTTCGACCGCCTCGAGCCCGTCCTGGCGAGACTCCGGCGCCGCTTCCCCGACCAGGCGGTGCGGCCGGGCTGGATGGCGCTGGGCGCGTGAGATCCCCATGTTCGCCCTCGGCATTTCCGATTTCAGCGTGGACGAAGGCGTCTACCCGGCGAAGCAGCTGCTGCGCCTGGCGCGGGCCCTGGGCTACCGCGACCTGGTCTGCTGGGACCGGGGCGTGGCAGGCTATCCGAAGCTGCGGGAGGCGCTGGCGTGGATCCACCAGGCCCGGGAACTGGAGGGTCTGCCGCCGGATCCGGACTGGGTGGGCTTCCGCCTGCACCTGGGGGCGCGCTTCATGTGGCGCGGCCACGGCTACGGCGCCCTGCCCGTGAGCGATGCGGGCTACGCGGCCCTGAACCGCCTGCTCTCGGCCCAGGCCCATACGATGCGTCCCGATCTGATCATCCCCGGCCTCGGGGAGGCGGAGCCGCCGGGAGGCTGTGTGCTCCTGGCCGAGGATCTCGCCGGCCTGGACGCCCTCCTGCGGGAGGGCCTCTATGGCGCTCTGCTGGGCCATCCCCGTCGGGCCCAGCAGGCCCGGAAGGCCCTGGGTGCGGGCCTGCCCGTGGTGGCGCCGCAGGTGCTGCGCTTCCGCACGCTTGAAGGCCTGGAGATGCACCGGCTCAAGCGGGCCATCTCCCTGCAGTCCACGTTGGCGCGCACGGAGGCCTTCTGGGATCCGGCCGACGCCGCCGTGCCCCGCGCCGACTGGGAGGGCCGCTTCCCCTTCTGCGAGCCTGCCGTGGCGAGGGCCACGGCCGCCGTGCTGGAGCAGGTGACCGGCTGGTCCCTCCACTGGGGCGGCTGGGTGCTGCCCGAACCCCGGGGACGCGAGGGCTCCGACCTGGACGCCCTTCTGCGTGAGAAGGTGCGCGCGGGCGTGGCGGCGCGGTTCCGGAAGCCGGACGGGCGGGTGTGGGCTCGCATGGAGCAGGAGCTGGAGCTCATCGCCTACAAGGGCTTCGCCCGCTACTTCCTGCTGGTGCAGGACATCGTCCAGGCCGCCCAGAGCGCGGCGCCGCGCATCTGCGGGCGGGGCAGCGGCGCGGCCTCCCTGGTGAGCTACGCCCTGGGCCTGAGCAATGTGGATCCCGTGGCCACGAACCTCATGTTCGAGCGGTTCCTCACGAGGGAGCGGAAGGATCCGCCGGACATGGATCTCGACTTCGCCTGGGACGAGCGCGACGCCGTCATCCAGTCGGTCTTCGGGCGTTACGGCCGCGACCGCGTGGCCATGGTGGCCAACCACGCCTTCTTCAAGCCCAAGGGCGCCCTGCGGGCCGTGGCCCAGGCCCACGGGCGGCCCGACAGCGAGCTCAAGCAGCTGGCCCGGTATGTCCGCGGCTGGGAGGGCGGCCTGGATCGCGCGGCGGAGAACCCCGCCTGGGACCCGATCCTGCGGCAGGCCGCCGCCCTGACAGGCCACTTCCACCAGTTCTCCGTCCATCCCGGCGGCACCGTCGTGACCCCCGGCCCCTTCTGGGAACACGCGGCCTTCCAGCCTGCGCCCGCCAAGGAGGGCGTCTCCACCACCACCTGGGACAAGGATGGCGTGGAGGGCTACGGCCTGGTGAAGATCGACCTGCTGGGGAACCGCAGCCTGGCCGTCATCCGCGATGCTTACCAGGTGCTGGGCTCCGCCGTGCCCGCCGATCCCGGCGCCCATGCGCGGGAGGACGCCGCCACGCAGGATCTGCTGGCGCGGGGCGACAGCATCGGCGTCTTCTACGTGGAGAGTCCCGCGACGCGCCAGCTGCAGCAGCGGGTGCGGAAGGGCGATTTCGAGACCCTGGTGATCCACTCCAGCCTCATCCGCCCGGCGGCCTACCGCTGGGTGGACCGCTATGTGAAGCGCAGCCGCGGCGAGGAGGCCTGGGAGCCCGGCGATCCCGTGTTCAACGAGCTGCTGTCCGACAGCTTCGGTGTGCTGGTCTACCAGGAGGACGTCATCAAGGTCTGCGTGGCCCTGGCGGGCTGGAGCCACCACGAGGCCGACCAGCTCCGCAAGCTGCTGGGCAAACCCGACTGCGATCAGAAGCTGCCCTACTACGAGGCGCGGTTCCGCCGGGGCTGCGCCGATCGCGGCGTGCGGCCCGGCACCATGGATGAGGCCTGGGACATGATCCGCACCTTCCAGGGCTACTCCTTCTGCAAGCCGCACTCGGCCAGCTACGCCCAGGTGAGCTTCGAGAGCGCCTGGCTGAAGGCCCACCACCCGGCCCAGTTCTTCGCCGCCGTCATCACCAACCAGGGCGGCTACTACCCCGCCATCGCCTACCTCGGCGACGCCCGCCGCCACCGGCTGGTGGTGC
>DAIDKC010000313.1 GCA_027451045.1 Holophagaceae bacterium
GCGGAAGGCGGCGCCCTCCTTGTGGATGTCGAGGAAGATCTCGCCCAGCGTCCCGTCCTCGTACTCGCCGGTCCGCAGGTAGAGCTTGGTGCCGCCCACGGTGGCCGACTGGGTGTAGCCGCCGCGCCGGTTGGGCATGCGGCGCCGGTAGGTGCGCACCAGCTGCTGCGTCAGCGCCTGGGCCACGACGGGGGCCTTCTCGGTGGCGGTGGCAGCTTCGTCCAGCAGCGTGTCGGCGCCGTCCAGCAGGTCCAGGTTGGTGGCCATGGCCTGGCTCATCTTGGAGCCGTCGCGGTAGAGGGCCACGGCCTTCAGCATGAGCTGCCAGCTGGCTTCGTAGATCCGGCCGATCTCCTTCACGCCGGTCTCGGCGGGCAGGTTGATGGTCTTGCTGATGGCGCCGCTGAGGAAGGGCTGGGCCGCGCCCATCATCTTCAGGTGGCCCATGGGGGCGATGTAGCGCTGGCCCAGGCGGCCGCACTTGTTGGCGCAGTCGAAGATGGGCAGGTGCTCATCCTTGAGGTGCGGCGCGCCCTCCACGGTCATGGTGCCCGCCAGGGCCAGGAGGAAGGTCTCCACCTGCTGGGCGTTGAAATCGCGCTTAAGGCGCTCCACGTCCAGGGCGTAGGCGGGATCGAAGGCGGTGGGGAGCTTCTGCTCGATGGCCGCGATCTCCTCCTCGGCCCAGCCCGCTCCCTTCATCATGCTGCGCGTGATGCCGGGGGTCTCGTCGGTGATCTGCTGCCAGCCCACCACGTGGCGCTCGATGTCCTGGATCTGCGCGGGCGTGTAGCCCAGGCGGGCCAGGGCCTCGGGGATGGCGCGGTTCACGAGCTTGAAGTAGCCGCCGCCCGCCAGCTTCTTGAACTTCACCAGGGCGAAGTCGGGCTCGACGCCGGTGGTGTCGCAATCCATGAGGAGGCCGATGGTGCCCGTGGGCGCCAGCACCGTCACCTGGGCATTGCGGAAGCCCCACTGCTCGCCATAGGTAAGGGCCGTGTCCCAGCTCTCGCGGGCCGCCTCCACGATGCGCTTGGGCACGCCGGCGCCATGGAGGCCCTGGGGCTTGATGGAGAGGCGCTCGTACTCGGCGGCCGGGGCGTTGTAGGCGGCGCGGCGGTGGTTGCGGACGACCCGCAGCATGGCCTCGGCGTTCCGCTGGTAGCCAGGGAAGGGGCCCAGCTCGCGGGCCATCTCGGCGCTGGCGGCGTAGGCGTCGCCCGTGAGGATGGCCGTCAGCGCGGCGCACCACTGGGTGCCTTCCACGCTGTCGTAGGGGATGCCCATGCGCATCAGCATGGCGCCGAGATTGGCGTAGCCCAGGCCGAGGGTGCGGAAGTCGTAGCTCAGCTTCGCGATGGCCTCGCTGGGGAACTGGGCCATCAGGACGCTGATCTCCAGCACCACGGTCCAGAGGCGGATGGCGTGGCGGTAGCCGGCCAGGTCGAAGCCGCCGTCCTCCGTGAGGAAGGTGCACAGGTTGAGGGACGCCAGGTTGCAGGCGGTGTCGTCCAGGAACATGTACTCGGAGCAGGGATTGCTGGCGTTGATGGGACCGTCGGCCGGGCAGGTGTGCCAGTCGTTGATGGTGGTGTCGAACTGGATGCCGGGATCGGCGCAGGCCCAGGCGGCCTTGTTCACCTTCTCCCAGAGGTCCTTGGCGCGCAGCTTCCGGGAGGTGCGGCCGTCCACGCGGCGCTTCAGCTCCCAGTCGCCATCCACCTCCAGGGTGCGCATGAAGGCGTCGGGCACGCGCACGGAGTTGTTGGAGTTCATGCCGGCCACGGTGTAGTAGGCGTCGCCGTCCCAGGAGGTGTCGTAGCCGCGGAGGTCGCGCTCCAGGTCGCCGTCCGCCAGGCGGCCCAGGCACTGGGTGAGGAAGGCGGCCGGCACGCCCTCCCGTTTCGCTCGGCCCAGGGCCTTGCGCAGCGCCTCGTTGGTCTTGGGGTCGGTGTCCCGGGCGGTGGAACCCTCCACGGCCTGGCACATCGCGTCCCAGTGGCGGCGGAGGACGGCGCTGCCCGCGGCCAGCATGGCCACCTTGCGCTCCTCGGTCACCTTCCAGTCAATGAAGGCCTCGATGTCGGGGTGGTCGAGGTCGAGGCAGACCATCTTCGCGGCCCGGCGGGTGGTGCCGCCGCTCTTGATGGCGCCCGCGGCGCGGTCGCCCACGGCCAGGAAGCTCATCAGGCCCGAGCTGCGACCGCCGCCGGAGAGGGGCTCCTCGGAGCCGCGCACCTTGGAGAAGTTGGTGCCCGTGCCAGAGCCGTACTTGAAGATGCGGGCCTCGCGGGTCCACAGGTCCATGATGCCGCCCTCGTTCACGAGGTCGTCGGCCACGCTCTGGATGAAGCAGGCATGGGGCTGAGGGCGCTCGTAGGCGGAGGTGGACTTCTTCATCTCGCCGGTCTTCGGATCCACGTAGCTGTGGCCCTGGGCCGGCCCGGTGATGCCGTAGGCGTAGTGCAGGCCCGTGTTGAACCACTGCGGCGAGTTGGGCGCGCACATCTGGTTGGCGAGCATGTAGGTCAGCTCGTCGTAGAAGGCCTGCGCGTCCTCGGGGGCGTCGAAGTAGCCGTGGCTTTCGCCCCAGTGGCGCCAGCAGCCGGCGAGGCGGTGGAACACCTGGCGGGCGTCCTTCTCGCCGCTGTTCTGGGCGTCAATGCCCTTCCGCCGGAAGTACTTCTGGGCCAGGATGTCCACGGCCACCTGGGACCAGCTGTCGGGTACCAGGACGTCCTTGGCCTCGAAGACCACGGTGCCATCAAGCTTGGTGATGCGGCTGGTCCGCGGGACGAAGGGAATTCCTTCCAGGGGGTCGTGTCCGGCCTTGGTGAAGTGGCGGGTGATCTTCATGGGCGGTGTCCGGGTGGAGATGGGTGATGCGGGGATGGGTCGGGGACCCGGTTGAATGGGACAGACAATACCCACCCCAACGGATGGGGGCCGTGTGCTGGAACCTCTAGGGGTTGTGCCGGACAAAAAGGATGGCCCCAAGATCTGGGGGTGTCAAGGGGCGGCGCCGGGTTTTTCCACGACTGCGGGAAGTGCACGGAAAACCACGCATTCTGCCCTCCTCCCGGTCCGTCCTCCCCGGTGCCCCTGGCCTCCCGGGCGCCCAGGCGGTACTCTGGGATCAAGCCGGGCCCCATGCATCGGGGTGCGATGAACCGGGTCAGGTCGGAAGAAGCAGCCCTAAGTCGTTCCCCCGAGTGCCGTGGCAAGCCCGGCCCTTTTGCGCCTGGGGCGCAGATGGGCCGGATCCTGCCATCGCTCAGGCTGCGCCTTCACGAATCGGCACTGGCATGGGCTCCTCGCCGGGGCCCGATTCCGCGGGCTCCCCCGGAGCCCGCTCCATCACCCGGTGGTCGCCCACATGGCAAGCCCGGCCCTTTTGCGCCTGGGGTGCAGAAGGGCCGGATCCTGGCCTATCGCCGGGATCCGGAGCCCGCCCGGCAGACGGTGTAGAGGGGGCAGGCGGCGCAGGTGCTGCGGTGGCGCACGCCGGGGCAGTCGCCGAGGATGCCGAGGTGGCTGATGGCGAAGTCGTAGCGCAGGGGGTCCTCGGGATCCAGGCGGCGCAGGGCCTCCGTGATCTCCCGGGCCATGCGGGCATCCGGGGTGGCCCGTCCCGTGAGGCCGGTGTAGCGCGAGACCCGCGCGACATGGGTGTCCAGGGGGATCACGAGCTGGTCCTTCGGGTAGCGGCGCCACAGCCCCAGGTCCGGCCAGGCGGGGCGCACCATCCAGCGCAGGAACAGGCGCCAGCGCTTGCAGGCCGCTCCTTCCTTGGGATCGGGAAGGCTGAAGCGGATCCCGTAGGTCCCGGGAAGTTCCGCGCGGAGGCGCTGGACGACCCGCGAGAGGGGCTCATCGCCGGATTCCGGTCCCCGCGGCAGGAGATGGGATTCCAGGCCCGCGCCGCTCTCGGCATCCAGGCGCTTCCATGCCGCGAGCCAGGCGGCGAGGTCCGCGCCCGTGTGGAACCGCCAGCACCATTGGGCCAGGACGGGCTCCAGGGCCTCCCGGATGTCGTCCTCGCTCCGCACTCTCAGCCAGAGGGCGGGGCGATCCTCCAGGGGGGCCAGCGCGGCCCGGATGGCCCGCAGCATGGGCTCCACCCGCCCGTAGGCGAGATGGGCCGCAACGAAGGCCGCCACTTCCCGATCGAGGGGGTCCGGGTAGCCCAGGGGGATGCTCACGGGGTCGAGACGCAGGGCCTCGTCGGTTCCGTAGCGGTCGCAGAGGCGGTCCAGGTGCCCCGCAAGGCCCCGGGCGCGGCTCACGGCCGGTTCCCGGCCGGGGCCGGGGGGAGGGAGTGGAGTCGAAAAAAACGCATCTCGTGCTGAAAATCACTAGGGTGCTGAATGCTTTGCCGGTAACCTCGTGAATGGTGGCCCGTGGCCCCTTTCAGGAGAAGCTGTCCCACATGATGAACCTGCGTGGCCTTGGAAATCTGGCGAAGATCCTCGAGGAAGCCGCCAAGCCTGATTCGACGTTGCGGGAAGACCGCCAGAAGCCCCGCCCCAAGGTCCTCAA
>DAIDKC010000314.1 GCA_027451045.1 Holophagaceae bacterium
CCCCTGCCCCGGCGCCCCAGCCGGCGCCCCAGCCGGCGCCTCAGGCTGCCCCTCCGGCCCCTGCGGTGCTCGTTCCCCCCCAGGTGGTGCGCCAGGTGGCTCCCATCTTCCCCGTCAGGGCCCAGCAGATGCGCTGGGAGCTGAACGTGGAGCATGATGTCCGCCTGCGGGTCTTCGTGGGCGAGCAGGGCCAGCCCCTCAAGGTCGTGGTGGCGCAGGGGGTCTCAGGTCCCTACGGGTTCGACCAGGCGGCCATTGATGCCGCCAACAAGTCCACCTATGCGCCGGCCACCCGCGACGGCAAGCCCGTCCGGGCCTGGATCGAGATCAACTACCGGTTCCCGCGGCGCGAGTAGGCAGCCGCAAGCTGGCTTCAGATCGAGCGGGCTGCGTCGTTCGCGAGGCGGTCCACCCGCTCGTTCTCGGGATGGCCTGCGTGGCCGCGGACCCAGCGGGCTTCCACATGGTGGCGGGCCAGCTGGGCATCGAGCGCCTGCCACAGATCCCCATTGAGCACCGGCTTGCCATCGGCCTTCTTCCAGCCGCGCCGCTTCCAGTCTCCCAGCCAGGCCTGGATCCCTTTCACGACGTACTGGCTGTCGCTGAGGAGCTCCACCAGGCACGGCTGAGTGAGGGTTTCCAGGCCCCGGATTGCCGCCGTCAGCTCCATGCGGTTGTTGGTGGTCTCGGGTTCGGCGCCTGAGGCCTCTTTCTCCTTCAGGCCGGCGGATGTCCGGGTCCGGAGGAGGAATCCCCAGCCGCCCGGGCCGGGATTCCCCAGGCAGGCGCCGTCGCAGTAGAGCTCGACCTTCGGTCTTGGGCTCATCCCACCGTCGCGGGCGCGGTGCGGGCGACCTCGGCCACGGACTTGCGCAGCAGCTCGACACCCAGGTCCAGGTCCTCCGTGGTGAGGTTCAGGGCCGGCCGGAACCTGAGCCCCTTCGCGCCGGTGGAGAGGATCATCATGCCCAGCTCGTGACCCTTGGCCACCGCGGCGTTCCGGAGCTCCGGCGTCGCCAGGTCGAGGGCGCAGAAGAGGCCGCGTCCGCGGGGATTCGAGGTGAATTCCGGGTAGTCCCGGTGGATTTCCTGGAGCCCCTTCAGGAGGCGCTCGCCCTGCTTCACGCTGTGCGCCAGCAGGTGCTCCTCCTGGATGATCTCGATGATGCGGGTGCCGCGCACCATGTCCACGAGGTTGCCTCCCCAGGTGCTGTTGATGCGGCTGGGCACCTTGAAGACGCTGTCCACCTCGTCGAGTCGGCGGCCAGCCGCGATGCCGCAGGCCTGGGTCTTCTTGCCGAAGCTGATGATGTCGGGCTGGACGCCGAACCACTGGTGGGCCCACCACTGGCCCGTGGCCCCGAAGCCCGTCTGCACCTCGTCGAAGATGAGCAGGAACTCGTGGCGGTCCGCCAGGTCACGGAGCTTCTGGAAGAATTCCTTGCGGAAGTGGTTGTCGCCCCCCTCGCCCTGGATCGGCTCGATGATCAGGCAGGCGATGTCATCGGGGTTCTGCGCGATGGCCGCCTCGATGGCGGCGATAGCTTCCGATTCCGCGGCCACGGCCTTGGCCACGTTGGCGGCGTCCTGGGGGAACTCGATCTTGGGGTTAGGGATGCGCGGCCAGTCGAACTTGGGGAAGTACTGATACTTCCGGGGATCGGCCGTATTGGTGAGGCTCATGGTGTAGCCGCTGCGGCCGTGGAAGGCCTCGCGGAAGTGGATGACCTTGGAGCCCTTCTCGCCCTTTCCGGCCGCCAGGTTCTTGCGGACCTTCCAGTCGAAGGCGGCCTTCAGGGCGTTCTCCACCGCCAGCGCCCCGCCGTCAATCCAGAAGAGGTAGGGCAGGTAGTCCGGGGCCGCCTGGGACCCGAAGGCCTCCACCCACTCGGCGAAAGGCGTGGTGTAGATGTCCGAATTGGCCGGCTTGTGGACCGCGATGGCGCCGAGCCGGGCCTGGAAGGCGGGATCCACCAGTCGCGGGTGGTTGTGGCCCAGGGGGGCGGTGGAGAAGAAGGTGTAGAAATCGAGATACTTCCGGCCATCCCGGGCATCCACGATCCAGGAGCCGTGGGACTTGTCGAGGTCCATCACGAGGTGGAAGCCGTCCACCAGCATGCGGCGGCCCAGGGTCTCGAACACGGCATCGGGTGCGACATGGATGGGTTGGGTCATGGTGATCCTCGCTTGCGGTCCAGTGTACGGTTTGGAGGGAATGGAGGCAGTCATGATCCCCTGGGTGGCGGTGCTGGAAGGCCCCCTCGAAGCGACGGCTTTACGAAGTGTCATGACGGACCCTCATGCGGGAGCCCTGGTCCTTTTCGAGGGCCGTGCCCGGGACCACCACGAGGGCCGGCCTGTGCTGGAACTGGCCTACGAGGCCTACGTGCCGATGGCCGAGAAGGAGCTTGGCCTGCTGCGGGAACGGGCCATCGAGCGCTACGGGCTCACCCGCTGCGCCATCCACCACCGGATCGGGGTCGTGCCCCTGGCCGAGGCCGCGGTCGTCGTGGCCACCAGCAGCGCCCACCGCGCGGAGAGCTTCCAGGCCGCCGCCTGGATCATGGACGAGATCAAGCAGCACGTACCCATCTGGAAGCGCGAGAAGTACCGGGACGGCAGCGAGAGCTGGGTAGAGTGCACCCACCGGTTCCAGATGTAGAAGCCAGCTCCCGCCCCTGGGCGCTCGGCCTGCGGCCTCCGCGCACGGGGCTTCTGGCAGCCCGCGATCGGGCCTGCCGTTCAGGCAGGCCCTCCTGCTCCCCGCGGCGCGGGTCGCAGAACGGGGCCCCCGGGGTGGAGTGCACCCACCGGTTCCAGATGGAAAAACCGAGCACAGAACGCGAGGGGGGCCGCCATGCCACCCAGGAGAGCTTGGGGCTCCCGGGCGTCTCGGCGGTGAAGGGGGACGCGATCAGAGGCGTGCCGACAGGTCGTCCAGGCAGGCCTCGACGGCGCGGTTGGGCTCGGGGCTGCCGGCCAGCCGGCGGCGGGTGTCGGGATCGGCCATCAGGCTCCGGCAACGGGCCCGGAGGCGGTCGGGGAAGCCTTCGCCCTGGGGTTCGAGGAGCGCCCGGCCCTGATCGGCCAGGGCCTGGGCGTTCCTTCGCTGGTGGTCGTGGGCGGCGGTGGGCAGGGGCACCAGGATGGCGCCGCGCCCGGCGGCCCTCAGCTCGGCGCAGGTGCTGGCTCCGGCCCGGCTCACCACCAGGCTGGCCTCTTCCAGGGCGGTATCCACATGCTCCAGGAAGGGGACGAGGCGGTGCCGCGGGTGGAGGGCGCGTTCCGCCAGCCGGCAGGCCTCGGCAGGCCCCGTCTGGTGGAGGATCTCCCAGTCGGGGGAGGCTTCCAGCAGGGGGCCGGCGATCTCCATGAGGGCGTCGTTGAGGGCCCGGGCGCCGCCACTGCCGCCCAGCACGAGGAGGCGGAAGGGGGGCTGGAGGACTTCCAGGGAACTGAACCCCCGCAGGAAGGAACTCCGGACCGGCGTGCCCACCGTCAGGCAGTCGGCGCCGGGCAGCAGGTCGCGCACCGCGTCCAGGCCGCACCAGACACGCCGGGCCCGGGGGGCCACGAGCTTGACCAGGGCCCCTGGCGCGGCGTTGCTCTCGTGCAGGAAGTACGGGATGCCCAGGCTGCGGGCCGCCAGCAGGGCCGGTGCGGCGCCGTAGCCTCCGGTCCCGATCACGGCCCATGGACGTTGTTTCCGCCAGAGCCCCTTGAGGACGGCCGTGGCCCGCCAGAGCTTCCAGCCCGAACGCAGCACCCTCAGGGGGGACCGGCCGAGGAACCCTTCGGCATCCAGGAGGAGGTGCGGCCAGGGTGTGCCCGGGAGCTTCCGTGCCTCGATGCCGCGCTGGGCGCCCACGAACACGATGCGACGCTCGGACCAGCGGGAGGCGGCGCCTTCGGCGAGCGCCACCGCGGGGAAGAAGTGCCCGCCCGTTCCGCCTCCAGTGAGGACCAGGGCCTGGTCGAAATCAGGGAATGCCATCGGAACAGCCTACCTGGAGTCGGAGAACGCAGGAATGGCGCAGGTGTGCATAATGAATCCAGAGGTCGTCAGGCCT
The DNA here is from genome assembly GCA_027451045.1 of Holophagaceae bacterium. GTDB lineage: Bacteria > Acidobacteriota > Holophagae > Holophagales > Holophagaceae > Geothrix. The sequence continues at coordinate 4,071 of DAIDKC010000314.1, forward strand.
CCGCCACCCACGACTGAGCGGTTCAATTCGGGCCCCCGGAGGGGGGCGTCTCCAAGGAGCATCCATGAAGATCCTCGTCGCCCTCAAGCAGGTCCCCGACACGGAGACCAAGATCAAGGTCGCTGCCGATGGCCGTTCGCTGGATCCCACGGACGTGAAGTGGATCACCGGGCCCTACGACGAGTTCGCCCTGGAGGAGGCCATCCGCGTCAAGGAGGCCAAGGGCGCCGAGGTGGTGGCCCTCTCCGTGGGGGGCGACAGCGCCAAGGAGGTCCTGCGCAACGCCCTGGCCCTGGGCGCCGACAGTGCCGTGCTCCTGAAGGGCGATGGCCAGGGTGACGCCTTCGCCGTGGCGCAGATGATCGCAGCCTACGCCCAGGGCAAGGGGTTCGACCTGATCCTCTGTGGCAACAAGGGGATCGGCGGCGACAATGCCGCCATGGGGCCCATGCTCGCGGAGCTGATGGGGATCGGGCAGGCCAACGTCGTGGTGAAGCTCGAACTGGGCGAGGGGACCTTCCGCGCGGAGCGGGAGATCGAGGGGGGCAGCGAGGTGGTCGCCGGGGCCCTGCCCGCCGTCATCACCGCCCAGAAGGGGCTGAACGAGCCGCGCTACGCCAGCCTCAAGGGCATCATGGCCGCCAAGAAGAAGACCATCGAGGAGGTGGACGCCGCCCCGGCCCAGGCCATCGCGGTGGTGAATGCCCTCGCCCTGCCGCCGGAGCGTCCCGCCGGCCGTCTCCTGGCGGGCGAGCCCGCCGCCCAGGCCCAGGCCCTGCTCCAGGCCCTCAAGGACGAAGCCAAGGTCTTCTAGCCGATTCCTTCTCCCCGACCGATCCGATTCGAAAGGACCACCCATGATTCTCGTGTTCTGTGAACTGAAGGACGGCAAGATCCGCAAGCCCAGCCTGGAAGCCCTCAGCGAGGGCCGTCGCCTCGCCGATGCCGCGGGCACGTCCCTCGGGGCGCTGTTCGCGGGCGCCTCCTGCGCTGGAGCCGCGGAAGCGGCCCAGTACGGCGCCGATGTGATCCTCACCGCCGAGGGTGCCGCCCTCGGTTCCTACTCCAGCGACGCCTATGCCCAGGTGGTCGCCGATGCCGTGAAGGCGAAGGGCGCCACGGTGCTCCTGGCGGGCGCCACCGCCATGGGCAAGGATGTCGCCCCCCGTGCCGCGGCCCGGCTGGGCGCTGGGTACGCCTCGGATGTCATCAAGCTGTCCATGGTGGACGGGAAGCTCCAGGCGGTGCGCCCGGTCTATGCCGGCAAGGCGTTCGCCACCGTGACCTTCACCAGCGCCATCCAGGTGGCCAGCACCCGCCCCAACGTCTTCGCCGCCGCCGAGAAGGCGGCCTCCGGCACGATGGAGGCGCTGCCTGCGCCTGCCGGGGACTTCAAGTCCGTGGTGAAGGAGATCCTGGCCAAGGCAGGCGGCAAGGTGGACCTCACCGAGGCCAACGTCATCGTCTCCGGCGGCCGCGGCATGAAGGACGGGGCCAACTTCAAGATCCTCGAGGAGCTGGCGGATGCCATCGGCGGCGTCGTGGGGGCCTCCCGCGCCGCGGTGGATGCGGGTTGGGGGCTGCCCCACAGCATGCAGGTCGGCCAGACGGGCAAGGTGGTGAGCCCCACCCTCTACATCGCCTGCGGCATCAGCGGCGCCATCCAGCACCTGGCCGGCATGAGCGGATCGAAGTTCATCGTGGCCATCAACAAGGACCCCGAGGCGCCCATCTTCAAGGTGGCGAGCTACGGGATCGTGGGGGACCTCTTCGATGTGGTGCCGGAACTGACCAAGGCTGCCAAGGCCATGGGCATCGGCAAGGGGTGAGGCTCTGCAGGGGACGCGCTCCAGGCGAAGGCCGGGCTGAGCCCGGCCTTCGCTTTTCCCGATCCTCGGCTTCCCCTGCGCCTGGAGAAAGCCGGACGGGTTCGTTCAGGCGGGCTCGAATCCCTCGTCGCGGAGGAAGTCCCGCGCGTCCTCGGGGTCGCCGAAGCGGGCAATGACGTCGTCCCCCTCGCGGGCGTCGCCATCCAGGGCGTCGAGGGGGTTGCGCTCCCGGATCACGCAGGCGCCTCCCGGGCCGTCCAGGGCGAACTGGACCAGTTCCCGCAGGGTGCCGTGCTCGTCGCGCCAGCACTCGACATGCAGAGCCGTGATCATGGCGTCCTCCTCGGTGGGCGACGGCCCGACGCAAGGTACGTCCCCGGGGCCCCGCAGGAAAGCCCCCAGGCCTTCAGGAACGCTCGAAGAAGAGCACCACCATGCCGAAACCGACGCGATCCCCGTGCTTCAGTTCCCGGGGTTCGCCGGGCTGGATGCGCTCGCCTCGGATGAAGGTGCCGTTGGCCACCCCCGGCTCCTCCAGCAGGAAGTAGTGGCCGTGCTCGCAGAGGATCCGGGCGTGGCGCCGGGAGACGCTCAGGTTGTGGTCCTCCTCCGTGAGGTCAATGTCGGGGTGGACGCCCGTGCTCGGATCGAAGCGGCCGATGAGGGAGCCGTGGGCCAGGATGGGGTAGGGCCTGCCGCTCAGCACCGAGACCAGGTGCGCGACGGGACCGGCAGTCGCGGGCCGGGTGCGGTTGGCCTCGAGGCCTTCCACCCGTTCCCCCAGTTCCCGGTGGCGCTGGGCCAGCCGCTGCATCATCTTCACCGAGACTTCAGGGTTCTGGCGGATCATCCGCAGGAAGGTGCCCCGGTTGATGGCGATGAGATCCGAGTCCTCCAGGGCCAGCGCCGTGTGCGTCCGGGGCAGGGCCTCGAGGAGGCTCCCCTCCCCGAAGAAGTCCCCCTTGCCCAGTTCCTCGATCCATTCGCCCTTGGGCTCCTCCGAGACGTACAGGCGCACCTTGCCCGAGAGGACGATGTACATCTGCTGGGCCATCTCGCCTTTCCGGAAGATGACCTCCCCCTCCCGGAAGCGCAGCTTGCTCTGGTCTATGAAGCTGGTATCGGCCATGGACGTCCCAGGGTGTGCCTAACTCTACCCCAGGGTCCGCCCGGGATGGAATCTCAGCCGGAGATGCCCCGGAAGACCCGGGCGACCAGCCCCTCCAGCAGGCGGGCCTCGGCCGCACAGAATCCGGCGACGTGGGGGGAGTCGAGATCCAGCACCGCCTCCAGGCGGCCCTGGACCAGGACGGGCACCACCAGTTCGCTCCGGGTGGCATCGTCGCAGGCGATGTGGCCTGGGAAGGCGTGGACCTCGGGCACGAGCTGGGTCGCCGCCGTGCGGGCGCAGGCCCCGCACACGCCCCGGTCGAAGGGGATGCGGAGGCAGCCCATCCCTCCCTGGTAGGGACCCACGGCCAGCATCGCCTCACCGACGCGCCGATAGAACCCGCACCAGTTGGCCTGGGCCAGGGTTCCCCACAGGAGGCAGGCCAGGGTGGCCTGGACCGCCACCGGGTCGGACTCCCCAGCCACCGCCGCCTCGATCTGCGGCAGGGCCGCTTCCAGTCGGGCGATGCGTTGCGCCTCGGGCAGCAGCACGCCCCGATCCACGTGCGCCAGCAGGATGCCCTCGCCCATGCCCCCTCCGCTATTCTCTACCCATGTCCATTCTGCGACATCTTGCGGTCCCGCTGGCTCCCCTCTACGGATGGGCCGTGCGGGCGCGGAACCGGGCCTTCGACACCCATCCCGAACGGGCCGCTCGCCTGCCGGTGCCTGTGATTTCCATCGGGAACCTGAGCACCGGCGGAACCGGCAAGACGCCCCTGACTCTGCTCCTGGCGGAGGGCCTGGAGGCGGCCGGCTGGCCGAATGCCGTGCTCTCCCGCGGCTACGGAGGCCGCCGCGAGGTGGATCCCATGAGCGTCGAGGCGGATTCCGACCCCCGGCAGACCGGGGACGAGCCCCTGCTCATGGCCCTCCGCCTCGGACCCGGCCGCGTGGTGGTCGGGCGGAAGCGCCACGCCGCCGCCCTCAGGGCCCTGGCCCAGCGGCAGGGCCTGCGCTGCCTGCTCCTGGACGATGGCTTCCAGCACCGGGCCCTCCACCGGGACCTGGACCTCCTCCTGCTCGACGGGGTCCGCCGGTGGGGCAACGGCCGCCTGCTGCCCCGCGGCGACCTGCGCGAGCCCATGGAGAGCGCCCGCCGGGCCCATGCCCTGGTGGTCACGCGGGCCTCCCGGGTCCAGGACTGGCCTGCCCTCGAGGCCTGGTGGTCGAGCTACGGCTCGGGGGGCCCCCTTTTCTGGCTGGATTTCCAGCTCGGAACGCTCCGGCCCTGGGGCTCCCGGGAGGGAATCCCTTTGCCCTGGCAGGGCCACGGCCCCGCTTTCGCATGGTGCGGCCTGGGCCATCCAGAGGCCTTCTACGCCGATCTCCTGGTGGCCGGCCAGTCCTGGGTCGGGACCCGCTCCTTTCCCGATCACCGGGGGCCGGGGCCGGGCGAACTCGTCCAGCTCCAGGCCCAGGCCAGGCAGGAAGGGGCCGGCTGGCTGGTCTGCACCGAGAAGGATGCCGTGAAGCTCGGTCCGGCCCACGCCGCGGTCCTGGACCTGCCCCTCATGGTGGCCGAGCAGCGGTGCCGGGGCGGCGAGGCCCTCCTGCAGTGGGTGCTCCAGCGCCTCGGGGGGGAGACCGGGACCCGCACCTAGGCGGACCCCGGCCCCCCGCCGGCTACCGGGGGATGGTGCCGGTCCGCTCCCAGCGGGTGCGGCTGAAGAAGTGCCGGGCGGTGTCCACGAAATCCGAGAGCACGTCCATGGGACCGTTGGGCACCTTCCCGTTGTCGTCGTCGCTGGCCCCTTCTCGGAAGCTCCACCAGATGATGAAGGGGCGGCCCCGCAGGTGATCCATGGGCAGGAAGCCCCAGTAGCGGCTGTCCAGGCTGTTGTCCCGATTGTCGCCCATGGCGAAGACGCAGCCGGGCGGCACGGTGACCTTGGGCAGATTGTCCGAGAATCCGTTCTGGATGAGGCTGTCAATGCCCTGCCGGTCCATGGTCAGTTCCTCTGGATCGGTATGGCGCCAGGGCTCCGTGGGGAAGGTCTCCGGCCCTGCGTTCCGGGAGAGGGGCCAAGGGCCCGGGATGGGACCTTCAGGTGTCCTCCCGAAGTGGTACTCCCAGGGGCCGGTGATGAGCTTGCCGTTCACGTAGAGGCGCTTGTCCCGCACCTCCACCGTGTCCCCCGGCAGGGCCACGCAGCGCTTCACGTAGTCCTCCTCGCGGTCCAGCGGGTAGCGGAAGACGATGATGTCGCCCCGCTTGACGGGACGCATGGGAAAGAACTTCGCCTCCCAGGCCCATTGGGGCCGGGCGAAGATGAACTTGTTCGCCAGCAGATGGTCCCCGATCATCAGCGTGTTGCGCATCGAGGCCGAGGGGATCTTGAACTGCTGGGCCACGAAGGTCTTGAAGAACATGATCAGGACCATCGCGAAGCACACCACCTCCAGGTTGTCCCGGAGGGCGCCCTTGCCTGCGGCCGGCGGCAGCGCGGCTCCCTTAGTCGTGTCGGCCATTGCGGCTCCCGTGGCGGCCCATCAGGGGCGGGATGTGGAAAGGGGCAGGTCGGTGAAACCGAGCGAGACGAGGCGGTTGACCGTCACCCAGACGGTGCCCTGCAATTCCTGGGTCTCGACTTCCCCGAGCCCGTGCAGGTAGAGGGTGCGCCTCAGCGGGCCTCGCTCAGGGCGCATCTCCACCCAGATCCCCACCGGGTTCCGGGTGTCGGGCAGCAGGCGAGCGCCATCCCAGGTGCCGCGGCCCAGCACCCTGAAGGTGGCGCCGTGGTCCTGCCAGGTCGCGGTTCGGGGGAAACCCTGCGGCAGGAGCTGCGCCACGGGCTTGCCGTCGGCGCCCATGAGCGCAATGCCCCCACCCTGGTGCTGGACAAGCAGGTTCATGGCTCCCTGGAGGGTGGTGTAGGTCAGCTGGACGAAGCCGTTCCCGCTGTCGTCCA
>DAIDKC010000315.1 GCA_027451045.1 Holophagaceae bacterium
ATGTTGGCGGTGTCGAGAAAGAACTTCATGGGGGCTCCTCGGTTGGGAGGCAAGACAAAAGGCCCCCGGGGGGGCCGCTCGCCTGCCAAGCCTCTCTATTCTGGGGTGCGGGCCTTCCCCTGCCAAGCTGGCGGGACGGGCCTAGCGGAACACGAGGTGCAGCAGGAAGATCCCCGCGAGCGCCCAGGCCGTGACAGTCAAATCCCGAGGGCGGCCCTGGGCCGTGCGGGCCACGACGAAGGCCACGAAGCCGAAGGCCAGCCCCTCGGCGATGCTGAAGGTGAGGGGCATGAGCAGCGCGGTGAGCAGGGCGGGGACGGCGGTGCCGAAGTCGCCCAGGTCGAGCGCCTTCAGTTCCTGGGCCATGGAGAGCCCCACGACGACGAGGGCCGGCGTGGTGGCGACGGCGGGCACCATGGTGATGAGCGGGGCGGCGAAGAGGGCGAGCAGGAAGCAGGCGGAGACCACCAGGGCCGTGAGCCCCGTGCGGCCGCCCTCCTCCACCCCGGCCGCGGACTCGATGTAGCTGGTGACGGTGGAGGTGCCGAGGGTGCTCCCCACCATCGCCGCGCAGGCATCGGCACCGAGGGCCCGGCCCAGCCGGGGGAGCCGGCCCTGCTCGTCCATCAGGCCCAGCCGGGAGGCCACGCCGATGAGGGTGCCCATGTTGTCGAAGAGGTCCACGAAGAGAAGGGTCAGCAGCATCGGCAGGAGGGCGCCGGCGTGGGAGGCCAGGTAGCCGAAGTCGAAGGCCAGGAAGGTGGGGGCCAGGGAGGCCGGGGCGGAGAGCCAGTGGTCGGGCAGGCGGGTGAGGGGGCCGTCGGGTCCGCGCACGGCCAGGCCCGCCAGGGTGACCAGGGCCAGGGTCAGGAGCACCGCGCCGGGGACCCGGCGGACGGAGAGCACCAGGCAGAGCAGGATGCCGCCGAGGGCCAGGAGGGAGGTGGGGCTCACCTTCCCCAGGGTGACCAGGGTGGCGGGGCTGGCCACGAGGAGCCCGCCCTTCTGGAGGCCGATGAAGACCAGGAAGAGGCCGATGCCCCCGGTGATGGCCGCCTTCATCTCCCGGGGGATGGCTTCCAGGAGGCGGCGGCGGATGCCCCCGAGGGTGGCGGCGAGGAAGCACACCCCGCTGAGGAACGTGAGGGCCAGCGCCGCCCGCCAGGGGATGCCGTGGGCCTGGCAGAGGGTGTAGGCGAAGAAGGCGTTCATCCCCATGCCCGGGGCCAGGGCGATGGGGTAGTTGGTGGCCAGGCCCATGGCGGCGGTCATGATCGCCGAGGCCAGGGCGGTGGCGGTGATGAGGGCGCCGAGGGGCATGCCCGTGGTGGCCAGGACCTGGGGGTTCACCGCCAGGATGTAGGCCATCGCCGCGAAGGTCGTCAGCCCCGCCACGACCTCGCGCCGGAGGGTCGTGCCGTGGGCCTGGAGGCGGAACCAGCGTTCGAACATGGGAGGACCGCCCCGATGATAGCCTGGGGACGGAGCCGCCCATGACCCCCGAGATCACCGTCCTCGACCGCGGATTCGTCAAGCTCGTTGACCACATGGGGTCGGACCTCTCCGTGGTGAACGCGGCCCGGGTGTCCTTCGGCAAGCGCAAGGAGACGCTGGACGAGGGTGACGCCAAGCTCATCCGCTACCTCTCGGAACACGAGCACACCTCGCCCTTCCGGCACACGGCCCTGACCTTCCACGTGAAGGCGCCCATCTTCGTCTTCCGGCAGTGGATGAAGCACCGCATCGCCTCGGAATTCAACGAGATCTCCGGCCGCTATGTGGAGTTCGCGGAGGAGGAGTTCTTCGTGCCGGAGCTGTTCCGGCGCCAGGCCAAGGTGAACAAGCAGGGCAGCGAGGGCGAGATTGACCAGGCCCACCGCGAACGGGCCCGGGCGGCCTACCTGGAGAGCTGCCGCAGCGCCGTGGCCCACTACAAGGAGCTCATCAGCCTCGGCGTCTGCCGGGAGCAGGCCCGCTGCATCCTGCCCCTGGGGCTCTACTCCGAGGTCTACTGGACCGTCAGCCTCCAGGCCGTGGCCCACTTCATCCGCCTGCGCTCCGACAGCCACGCCCAGTGGGAGATCCAGCAGTACGCCGCCGCCGTGCGGAAGCTGGTGGAGCCCCTGTTCCCCGTGAGCCTGGAGGCCCTGCTGGGGGCCCCCGCCGGCCGGACCGACGCCCGGGCATGACGGGGGCGGGAGCCTCGGGCATGCTGGACGCATTCAAGGATGTCCCCCAGGAGCTCCCATGCGTCCCCTCCTCCTCGCCCTGCTCGCCGGCCTGCCCCTGATCGCGGGGGGAACCGGCACCGTCGTCTCCGGCAAGCACCGCTTCATGGCCGAGGTGGCCTCGACGGAGCCCGAGAAGGAGAAGGGCCTGATGTACCGCCAGTCCCTGGCCAGCGACCGCTGCATGTTCTTCGTCTACCGCCAGGACGGCTACCACGCCATCTGGATGAAGAATTGCCTGATCGCCCTGGACGTGGCCTGGGTGGATGCGGATGGGCGCATCGTCGAGCTGGCGGAGCGGGTGCCTCCCTGCTCGCCCATGCTGGGGGACAACTGCCCCACCTACGGCGGCACGGTGGAATCCCGTGACTTCATCGAGTTCCCGGCCGGGACCTTCCAGCGCTACGGGATCCGCAAGGGCGACCGCCTGGGCTGGAACCTCCTGCTCGACGACGGCTCCCGCATCAAGGGCGGGTTCCCGGTGCCCGAGGACCAGCCGCGGAAATAGTCTAGGCCTCGGGCCTCGGCTCCTCCCGGCCCTTCCGGGGGGGGCGGGTGAGGGTGCGCAGGGCCTCCGGGGCCGGGGGGAGTTCGGGCAGGTCGAGGGGGTTCAGGCGGTCGGCGAGCAGGGTCCAGGCGCGGGCCTGGCGGGGCAGCCGTTCGGCCTGGATCACCTCGAAGCCCTGGGCGTAGCTCACGAAGGGCGGCATCACGAGGGCGAAGCCCGTGTGCAGGAAGGCCGGGAGGCGGAGCCAGTCGGGTTCGCCGGTGGGCCCCGGCCTCGGCACCGCGAAGAGGGGATGCACGCCGCCATTGATCCAGAAGCCGTGGTGCGGGTCGTGGCGGGGGTACACGAAGACGCGCCGGCGGTGGATGAGGGTGTGGGCGCCGATCCGGGCCTGCTCCACGGGCTGGAGGTCCGTGCCGGCCAGGGCCGGTCCGGTGCTGCGCTCGGGGTGCCCCACGACCTGGATCACCTTCCGGCCGGGCCCCTTCAGCTTCCGCAGGATGGATCGGAGCTCCTCGGCCTCGTCCCCCTCCAGGGTGCCCTGGGAGGGCTTGATGTCCCCCAGCAGGGCCAGCTGCTCGGGATCGTAGTCCGCCAGCAGGCCCAGGACCCGCTCCCAGAGCTCCTGCTGGGGCGTGACTGGCAGGGGGTCGAGGCGGCGGCGGCGGGCCGCGCCGAGACCGAAGAAGAAGTCCGCCAGCACCAGGGTCCGCTGCCGGGGCAGCCACACCGCCCTCCGGCTGTCGAGCACCACGTCGTCGCTGAGCTGGACCTGCATCACGTCCCCCGGGACTCCATTGGACCACAGGGCCCCCCGCAGGCCAGAATCCGGGAGGAGGATCGCGTGTCGCACGGCCAGGACCACCGCCAGGGGGTGGCATGAGCCCGGGTCCCCTCCTCGGCGGGGTGGCCACCGGCCTGGCGGGCGGCCTGCTCTCGGGCGTGTTCGGCGTGGGGGGCGGCCTGGTGGTGGTTCCGCTGCTGGGGCTCCTCCTGGGCCTGGACCAGCGCCAGGCCCAGGGCGCGGCCATGGCCGTCCGCCTGCTCCCCATGGGGCTGCCGGCGGTCCTGGAGTACCGCCGCCGCGGGGTCCGCACCAGCCTCCGCCTGGTGGGCGTCCTCGTCCTCGGCTTCCTTGTCGGAGTCTACGGCGGGGCGCGCCTCGCCAACGGGATCCCCCCGCACCTGCTGCGCTGGGGTTTCATCCTCTTCCTGCTGGGTATCGCCTGGAAGACGTGGCGCCGGCCGGAGGCGGCCGGGGCCGGGGAGGGAGGGGGGCTCCCGGCCTCCGGGACCGACCTGTGGGCGCGGGGCCTGCCCATCGGCCTGGCGGCGGGGGCCGTCTCGGGGCTCACGGGCCTCGGGGGGGCCATGGTGCTCATCCCCCTCCTGGCCAGCCGGTTCCAGATGTCCCAGCACGAGGCCCAGCTCACCAGCCTCACCCTGCTCCTGGTGCCCAGCGGCCTGCCGGGGGTGCTCGTCTACGCCCGCACCGGGACCGGGCTCCCCTGGCTCCTGGTGGGTGGCGTCGCCGCGGGCTTCGCCCTGGGCGCCTTCCTCGGGGCGAGGGTGGCCACGCGGCTCCGCGGCCGGCGGCTCAAACAGGCCTTCGCGGTCCTGGCCGCGGCCATGGCCCTGCTGCTCGCCCTCCGGGGACGTTGAGGCCGGGGCCGGGCGCGGGCCCTTGCGCTATCCTCGACAGGGAGGTTGCCCCGTGCCCCTGGATGCCCCGACGCCCCTCTATACGGGGGAGCGACTGAGAGACCTGATCCTCTGCTACGCGGGTCCGTGGGCATTCGGCCCCTACCTCCGGTGCCGTGAGGATCTGGAGCTGCACTGGCACGCGCGGCAGGGCGTGATCCTGGCCTTCGCGGAGGGGGCCGTGGCCCTGGCCCTCGCCATCGCGGGCCTCTTCCCCCTGGTGGGCGCCCTGTCGCTCCGCTTCTGCCTGCCCCTCTGGCTGCTCTGGTGCCTCGGCATGTCCGTGGCCAGCATCCTGCAGGCCACCAAGGGCAAGCGCCACAAGATCCCCGTCATCCACCAGTTCGTGGACTACCTCTAGCGCCGGGCGTTCAGCACGAGCATGGCATCGCCGTAGCTGAAGAACCTGTATCGCTCCCGCACGGCCTCGGCATAGGCGGCCTGCGCCAGGTCCAGCCCCAGGAGGGCGCTGACCAGCACGAAGAGGGTGCTCTCGGGAAGGTGGAAGTTGGTGAGCAGGTGGTCGGCGGTGCGCAGCCGGTACCCGGGCCGGATGAAGAGGCGCGTGGCGCCCTCCGGGGCCAGGCGCTCGCCGTCCCAGGCGGCCTCCAGGGTGCGCAGGGAGGTGGTGCCCACGCAGAGCAGGGGCCGCGTCCGCTCCCGCAGGACGGGCTCGAGTTCCCGCGCGGTCCCGGCCGGGATCTCGTAGCGCTCCTCGTGCATGGCGTGGTCCTCGAGCCGCTCGGCGGTCATGGGGCGGAAGGTGCCGAGCCCCACGTGGAGGCGCACGGGGGCCCACAGGTGGCCGCGGGCGAGCAGCTGGCCGATGAGGTCCGGCGTGAAGTGGAGCCCGGCGGTGGGGGCGGCCACGGCCTCCCCCTGGTCGGCAGCGAAGACGGTCTGGTAGCGGGCCTCGTCCTCGGCCTCGGCGGGATGCTCGATGTAGGGGGGAAGAGGCAGGCGGCCGATGCGGTCAATCTCGTCCCAGTCGAGGCCGTGGTCGGCGTGGACCCGGACGGTCCGGAGGCCCTCCGGCCGGGTCTCGAGCACCTGGAGCTCGGCCAGCGCCTGGCCCTGGACGGGGTCCACCACGGTGGCCCGGGCCCCCGGCTTGAGACGGCTGCCGGGCCGCACCATGGCCTCGAAGGCTCCGGCTCCCAGGCTCCGGAGCAGCAGGGCCTCGCCCGCCCCGCCGCCGGCGCGGCGCAGGAAGAGGCGGGCGTGGCGGACGCGGACGTCGTTGGGCACGCAGACGCAGGCCGGCGGAAGCAGGGCGGGGAGATCGCGGATGCCGCGGTGGGACCAT